>NZ_JBHWVM010000013.1:0-125975 GCF_042736805.1 Streptomyces sp. NPDC060031 | reverse complement strand
TCGGAGGGCGTGGAGATGAACGTATGGGGCAGATACCTCAAGAGCGGCAATCGTATAGCTCGCCTATCGACACAAACCACCCCTGAATGCCCACTGAGTGGGCGGTTCGTGAGTTGATGTCCGTTCCGGACTTGGTTACTGCTTCTTACTGAAGGTGCCGGGCTCAGCCTCGGTGAGGATTCCTAGTGTGACCAGGCGTTTCATCTTGGCTCGGGTGCGTTCGATGTGTTTCGGCAGGAGCTCGAAGTCGAGGACCTGGCAGATGTCGCGGGCCCTCAGTGTGCCGGTGGCGTCGTTGAAGACGGCGAGGATGCGCGGGTAGTCAGGGTGCTCGGGCAGCTCCAATCCTGATGGGTCGGGGCTCTGGACCGGGATTCGGTCGGCGAGGCCGGTGATGGTCGTGCGGGTGATGGCGAGGTGTTCCAGACGCAGTTCGGCCTCGCGGAGCTGGGCCTGAAGGGTGTCGATCTGGGTGCGGAGATCGCCGGCCAGGGCCCGGGCCGCGTCTTCCTGAAGGTCGAGCGCCTGAAGGAGGGGGTTGAGATTCACGCGCCGACCACTAGCGGATCGCGCCAGGTGAGCGTGCTCGCGTCGGTGAGCCGACGGGCCATGACGTGGGTCATGGCCCAGTAGACGCGTGAGGTGGAGGAGGCCGGGCGGTGTTCGTAGTCACGGACCAGGCGCCGGTGCAGTATCAGGGTCCCGAACGTCTGCTCCACCCGCCACCGTTTCGGCTGCGGAACGAATCCCCGCTCCTCAGGGTTGCGCCGGACGATCTCGACGTCGATGCCGAGGGCGGCCCCGTGCGTGACGACCTGGTTCTTGAAGCCCTGGTCGACCAAGGCCTTGCTGACCGAGCCGGCCGCCGCGACGGCGACCTGGTCGAGCAGAGCGATGCCGGCGGCGTTGTCGTGGACACTCGCGGCCACCACAGTGACGGCGATGACCAGGCCAAGGACGTCCACGGCCAGTCCCCGCTTGCGGCCAGGCACCCGTTTCGCGGCGTCTTTGCCCGTCGTGACCGCGGGGACCCCGGCCGAGCGGGAGATCAGCGGGCTGGAGGCGGAGCTGGAGGCCGAGGCGGCCCGCCAGCCCCCGCCTCCGCCTCCGCCTCCGGACTGGCAGCTCGAATCCATTCGGACCGGGGCCGGACCGAAGGCACTGCGCGTCCACGTCGGGGATGGCGCGATGAGCGGCGGCAAGCCCCTCGGCCGTGGGGAGGCCCGCCGGATGCTCGCCGAGCAGCGGTGCGCGTCGGCCTGGTCGCCTTCAGCTGCTCGTCGGTCAGGCCGTAGACGGTCGGATCGTCGAGCGCCAGACCGGAGTCGGTAAGCGGCCCAACTGCGCTGCATCTCGCTGCTGATGCTGGCGGTCAGGTGTAGACCAGTTCTGCCCGACTCAGCAGGGTCGAGCCTACGTGCCACTAAGGGTCGTTAGTCCTTTTTTTACGCACTAGGTCCGGCGTGTAATCCTGCCTTCTCAAGATCATCTCTGCGTGATGTGTATCCCACAGGGCCGCTTTGTGCTGCACAGAGACTTGAGGAAGAACATGAAGAAGACACGTATGGGGATCGTTGCATTGACGGCGGGAGGTCTGCTGGCCGCGGCTGGCACGCAGGCCTTTGCGCAGGCGCCCGAGTCCGGGGCCGTATCGAAGAGCGCAGCTGCAACGAGCGAGAACCAGGCCATTCCCGCGGCTTCCGCTTTCGGCGTGTTGGCCGCCGAGGACCCGCAGGCGGAAGGCGCTCCGGCCGGCAAGGCGCGTGCCACCCCGGCGACGGCTCTGTACGCGTCGGCTCTGGCGGTTCGAGCGACGGGCAAGGCTGGTGTCAAGGCGGGCCTCTAGCAGGCCAAGACCATCATGCAGGGCTGGAAGTGGGGCTGACCGGACATCAGTAACGGACAGGGACAGCGCGTGGCATGTGCCGCGATCGTCGGCGGCCGACGGCCCGTAGCCGCCGGCCGCCGTTGTCGGCCTTCTTCCCGGGCAGGGTTTCGGAGAACTTGTTGAACCTCTCGAAAGCCAAGGCCAAGGCCAAGGCCGCGGCCGTGCGTACCTGCGCCGTCATCGCCGCGACGGCTGTCGTCGGCCATATGGCCATGACCACCGTCTTCTTGATGCCGGATGGTCCGTTCAAGACCTCGGTCGGTCGGCACGTCGACGGATACATCAGGCCGTTCTTCGACCAGAACTGGCAGCTGTTCGCCCCCGATCCGATCGAACGGGATGCCGGTTTCCTGGTGCGGGCCCGGACCGCCGCAGGGGGCGAAGCCCACCGAGTTCGTTGACCTGACCAGTCCGGGGCTGGTCAGCGGCTACCACAACCTGCTTCGCGACCGGCTGCCCCGGATCGAATCCGGAACGCTGTACATGTACCAGGACGTCGAATACCAGATCCAGCAAGAGTTCGCCGCAAAGCACCCGCAGGAGAAGGAGACAGACCTCGTGTCGGTCGATGCCCGCATCCTTGCGGGCATCTCGGCGGAGTCGCGCAAGCAGTACGACAAGGCCCTGGACCGGCTGACCAAGCTCGCCGTGCTGCGGGCCAGAGAGCTGTGGGGCGAGGACATCACAGAAATTCAGATCCGGATAGGCGATCACGAGTACCCGAGGTTCGACGACCGGACCAACCGGGGACCCGGCCCCGTGACCTACCGTGACCTCGCCTGGGCCAAGGCCGGCGAAGGCGTGAGCCGATGAGCCAGACCTTCTCGGCCGCACGCAACTCCCCAATCGGCCGCCGCTTTTTGACGGCCTACGCGACCTTCACCAACCAGCGCCTCGCGCTCACCGGTCTATCCCTGCTGCGTATCGGCTACGGCGTGACGCTGCTCTGCGTTCTGCTGACCAATCTCGGCGTACGCGATGAGCTCTGGGGACCGGACGGGCTCTACCCCTGGAGCGACTTCACCGACCCCACGGCCGAGCATGCGTTCTCGCTCTACGCCCTGTCCTCGTCGGTCTGGTGGTCGGAGGCCCTCTACTTCGGCCTGCTCGGGCTGACGGTCCTGTTCACCCTCGGCTGGCGGACCCGACTGGTCACCCCCGCACTGTGGGTGTCCGTGTGGTCGTGGCAGGAGCGCAACCCCGTACCTTCCCGACGGCGGCGACAACCTGATGCGCATCGTGCTCATCTACCTGTGCTTCGCCCACGTCTCCGCCCGGTTCTCCCTGGATGCCCGGCGCCGGGCACCCAGGACCGGGCAGAGATCCTCGAGCGCCGGGGCGCGCTTCCGTATCGGTTCGGTCTTCCATAACTCCGCCGTCGCAGCTGTGATCATTCAGCTCTGCCTGCTGTATGTGGTCGCCGGCCTCTTCAAGGTGCGCGGGGAGCGCTGACAGGAGGGAACCGCCCTCTACTACGTCCTGCGTGTCGCGGAGTACTCGATCTTCCCGGAGCTCGCCCGGCTGCTGTACGAGCACGCGTTCCTCGTGTACGCCGTCACCTATTTGGCAGTGTTCCTGCAGGCGTTCTTCCCCCTCCTGCTGTTCCGGCCCTTCACCCGGCATGTGGCATTCGTGCTCGTCGCACTGATGCACGTCGGTATCGGTGTCCTCATGGGCATTCCGTTCTTCTCGCTCTTCATGATCTCCACCGATCTGGTCCTGATCACGGACCGCGAGTACCACTCGCTCGGCACATGGTTGCGCAGGAAGAGACAGCGCCCCGGAGACTCCAGGCAGCAAGACGACTCCAGACTCAAAGAAGGGATGTCACCCACATGACCACCACAGGGGCTGCGCAGGACCGGACCGCATGGGCGCCGGCCCGCAGCAGCGGGGACCCCGGCCTGGCCGCCAGGGTGAAGATGGCCGCCGGCGCTCCCGGCAATTACCACAGCCTGTCCGTCGCCTTGGTCTGCGAAGACACCGTGAGTTTCGCCGGAATCGGCACGGGCCACCCGGGCTCCCCTCCCCCGGCGACCGAGGACATCGCGTTCGAGATCGGCTCGATTACCAAGGCCCTGACCGGGATGCTGCTCTGCTCGCTCGCCGAGCAGGGGACGGTGTCCGTGGATCAGCCGGTGGCCGAGCTGCTGCCGGATTACGCCTTTGCGAGCACGACCGCGCAAGCGACCACGCTGGAGGAACTCGCCAGCCACCGATCCGGTCTGCCGCGCCTGCACCGCCGGTCCGTACTGGCTGCCCTGCGGGACGCGTACACGCTCCAAACCGGCGGTGACCCCTACCGGGGGATGGACAGGGAGGACTTTCTGCGTCGGGCGACCACTGCCGCACCGGCCGGGCCGCGAGGCGAGTTCCTCTACTCCAACCTGGGCATGTCCCTGCTCGGCCACGCGCTCGCCGCCGGCGGAAACTATCCGGCCCTGCTGCACCGGCAGTTGCTCGCTCCGCTCGAGATGAACCACACCCGCTTCTGCACCCGCCTGAACGAACTGCCGAAGTCGAGAGCCCTGCCGCACCGCAGAAGCGGCAAGACAGCCGAGCCCTGGCTCAGCGAGGGATACACCCCTTCCGGCACCGGCGCCTGGTCGACGGCCCGAGACCTCGCGCGCCTGCTGCGCGCGGTCCTGGACGAACGGACCCCCGGAATGGAGGCCACCCGACCGCGGTTTGCCGCGGACGGCCCCAACCGCATCGGGATGGGATGGATGACACTGACCCGGGATGGCAGGGAAGTGACCTGGCACAACGGGGGGACCGCAGGCTCCCGCTCCTTCCTTGGCATCGACCGACAGGGCAGGCGCGCCGTCGTGGTGCTGTCCAACACCGATCACGACGTCGACACGCTCGGCGCCCGCCTGCTGCTCGAAGCGGACTGAGACCCACCCCGGCCGCCACATGCCCCAGGAGGTTGATCGTCGGCTGCGGCCGGAAGACGAGGTCGAAGCCGGTGACCTTCCTCGGCCAGGTGCGCTGCGATCCGAAGCGGGTTACTTGGCGCTGTCAGGACAGGTCGGAGATGTCGGTACCGGGTGGTAGCAGGAGTCCTTCGGGCGCTGTTCGCAGGCCGAAGCGCGGGGGGTGGGTGAACGTCGCGGTACGGGAGAAATCGACCGTGCCGCCGGTGAAGCGGGCGGGCGGGACTGTGACGTGGAGGCTCTGGAGGCGGTGCTCGCCAAAGTCCATGACGGTGCCGGTGAAGGTGGAGCCGGCGAAGTCGACGAGACCGTCGGAGAACTCCGCGTCCTCGAAGCGGACCTCTCCTGCGCTGAAGGCGGCATCCCGGAAGTTCACACGGGCGCCGGTGAAGCGGGCGCTGTCGAAGGTGACCCAGCCGCCGCTGAAGACGGCCCGGTCGAAGCGGACGGAGCCGCTGCGGAACTCGGCGAGGCGGAGGTAGACACAACTCCCGCTGGCGAATTCGACCTCGTCGAAGACGACCTGGTCTCGATCGTGGCCGACGAAGAGCGCGTTGACGAAAATGATGTCGCCGCCGGTGAAGCGGGCGCCGCGGAAGTACGCCTCGTCGAGCACGGCGCCGCTGAAGTCGAGGTCGTACCCCTGCCAGGATTCCGGGGAGTCGTCTCGCAGATGGGCGGCGATGAGCCGGAGCACGGTCTTACGTATCTCACGTTCGCGTTGCCAGGCGACGAAGGCCGGCCCGTCGGCTGGAGGATCCGGCGCATGGGGCATCCGCCGGTAGCCGCACAGCACGTCGATGCAGGTCTGACGCTCCTGCGCCACTCGTCGGCGAGCCGGGCCATGGCATACGCACCCGCCATCCGGGCCGCAGGTTGATCCGCCCCGAGCTGATCGGCCGCGGCCCCGAACCGTTCGGTGAAGGCCCTGCCGTGCTCACGCTCCTCACTCACCTCACTGAGGTGCTGGCGCCGGTAGCCGACGACAAGGGCCACCACGCCGCCGGCTCCGGCGACGATCGCCAATGCGATCTTGATGCCGTCGTAAATATCTCCGGGCTTGAGCGGTCCGGCCACGTGCAGCCGAGGCGTACCCAGAAGCAGCCAGAGCGCTGCCGCGACGATGCCGACCGTAAAGACTGACAGCAACAGCACAACAGCAACATGCAGGCTCAACGACCAACGCATCATCTCGTACTCCTCCGCGGGAATGGTGGTCACCGCCAGCAGCCCGTGATGGGCAGAGCTCATGGTCTTGCCATGCCTGCCCGTTGCCGTAGTCGGTCATGATGACCAGCGCGTGGTCGTCGCGCTCTGTGTCGGTCGGCAGACTTCTCATGCCCATGGGCCCCCAGATCAGTGGTGTGCCGTGCGACCGTCTCACGGCGGATACCGGGCGCAGATTCTGGGGGCCGCGCGCTCACTCTGGGACGGCCGCGTTTCAGATCGCCGACGGCCTCCGGAGAGACATCGGAGTTCCTTTGTCGTCGAACGTCGAGCGTCGAGCGCCATGCGACGGGCCAGCTATACGCGGGCGGCGCCGGCGCGTCGGCGGTACTCACGTGTCGGGACGCCGCCGATCCCCCAGCCCTCCGGCTCGACCTCGTCGATGAGGACGAAGGTGGTGGCCGGGTCCTTGTCGAGGATCTTGACCAGCAGGTCGGTAACTCCTGCGATGATCTCGGCCTTCTGGGCAGCGGTGGCGCCTTCACGGGTGATCTTGACGTTGACGTACGGCATGGTGGTCATGCCCTTCCGGGACAGGTGGAGGGGACGGAGGGGGTACGGGGCTCAGGCGCGGCCGGTGACGTGGCCGCCGTCCACGCGCAGGGCGTGGCCGGTGACGAACGTGGCGCCCGCGAGGTAGAGCACGGCCTCGGAGATCTCGGAGACCTCGCCGACCCGGTTCAGCAGGGCGAGCCCGCCGAAGGAGTCGACGTCCGAGCCCGTGTGCAGCGGGGTGCGGATGATGCCGGGGGAGACGAGGTTGACGCGGATGCCGTCGGCCGCGAGTTCGGCGGCCAGGCTCGTGGTCAATGCGTGCACGCCCGCCTTGCTGACCACCGGCGCGGAGGCCGGGAACCCGGCGAGCCCGTGGTCGACGAGGACGGTGCCGATGTTGACGATGCTGCCGCCGCGGCCCTGCGCGCGCAGCGCCCGTACGACGGCCTGGGTGGTGAGGTAGGTGCCCTTGAGGTTGCCGGTCAGGAAGCCGTCGAGCTCGTCCTCGGTTACCTCGGTGAAGGGCTTGGAGGCGAAGGTACCGGCGTTGTTGACCAGTACGTCGATGCCGCCGAAGCGGTCGAGTGCGGTGCGGACGAGGGCCTGGCCGGTCTGCGGGTCGGCGATGGCGCCGGCGGCCCAAGCGGTCCGTTCCGGGTGGCCGAGATCGGCGGCGGCCTTGGCGAGGCGGTCGGGGTCGCGGCCGTTGAGGACGACGTTGGCGCCGCTGGCCAGGAAGGCGCGGGCGATGTCCAGGCCGATGCCGCTGGAGGAGCCGGTGATCAAGGCGGTCGTGGTCGTCGTGGTCGCGGTCGTCGTGGTGTCGGTCATGGCTGTGGGTGCCTTTCGGGGGTGGCGGATCGGTTCGTTCGTCTCGTCTGGTCGACACCAGAAACCTACGAGCCCTCAACCCATAAGACCACGACGGAATTTGGAGCATGCGATAATCCAACGTTATGGACGTGGACCTGCGTGACCTGGAACTCCTGCACGCCACCGCCGACGCCGGCTCCCTGACCGCCGCCGCCGAGCGGCTCTACGTCAGCCAGCCCGCGCTCAGCCAACGCCTGACCCGGCTCGAAGCTCGCCTGGGCATGCCCCTCTTCGACCGCAAGGGCCGCCGCCTGGTCCCCAACGCGGCCGGCCGCCGACTGCTGGTCGCCGCCCGCCAGGTCCTCGGCGAACTGGAGTCGGCCTCCCGCGACCTACGGGAAATCCGCGACGGGCGCGGCCGACGGGTCCGTTTCACCGCGCAGTGCAGCACCACCTACCCGTGGCTGCCGCCCGTCCTGCGCGCCTTCCGCGACCGCGAGCCGGACATCGACGTACGCATTGAAACCGTCGCCGACGACGCACCGATCCCGGCGCTGCTCGCCGACCTCGTGGACGTGGCGCTGGTGACCAAGCCGGACCTGCAGATGGACCGGGTATCCCTGACGCGGCTGTTCGAGGACGAGATGGTCGCCGTGGTGCCCGCCGGGCACGCATGGGCCTCCCGCAAACATCTGACTGCCCGTGACTTCGACGGCGCCGACCTGGTCCTGTACGACTTCTACGACCAGAAACGCATCCCGTCGATGCCGCTGCCGCTCCCCGTCGGGGCCCGGCCCGGCCGGATCATCACCATGCCCGTGGTGACCGACCTGGTGGTGGAGATGGTGGCGGGCGGCCAGGGCGTGACCGTACTCCCCAACTGGGTGGCCGCCCCGTACGTGGCCTCTCACGACCTCGCGCTGGTACGCATCGGCGCGCAGCCGCTGACCCGCACCTGGTTCTGCGCCACCCTCCCGGGCCCGCGCCCGCCCCACCTGGAGGCCTTCGTCGAGGAACTCACCACCCACCTGACGGCGCCGCGCAGCGCCTAACCCTCCGCGTGCGGGAGCTGCGCCGGCGCGTCGGCCAACTGCCGTACGGACACCTGACCCGGACTCCGGCAGACCGGCCTGCGCCCAGGCCTCCTGCTCTACGGCCGTGTCGCCTTCGGCGGCGGCGAGAACGATCTGCTTCGCGAGCGGCAAGCCCGCTCTCGTCACCCACTCCGCCGACTGGTTCCCGGGCGACGGCGTCACCGACCTCATCGCCCGCATGCCCGACGGCAGCTGTACGTCTACCAGGGCGAGGGCAACGGCCGCTTCGACATCAGCCGCCGCATGGAGCTCCTTCTCCCGGCAGGCGCCCCCAACCCGGCGACGTTCAGCCAGATCGTGGCCGTCCAGGACGTCACCGGCGACGGAATGGAAGACCTCTTCGCCCTCGCCGACGACGGCGACACCTTCTGGGCCCTCACCGGCTACAGCGGAGCCAGCATCACCAGCTTCAAGCAGAACGGCGGCCAAGGCTGGGGCAAGCGCGACATCGTGGGCGTCCGAGACATCTCCAAGGACGGCGTCCCGGACCTGATCTTCCGCGACGACTCCATGCCCAGCCGCGGCCTCGCCCTGCGCCTGGGCAAGCCTGGCGCAGGTGGCGGGGTCGACCTCAACTCCATCGGCACGGCCGCCGCATCCAACGGTGGCCAGGACATCACCTACGCAACCACGGGCTGGGACCGCGTCACCCTGCCACTCCTTCGCGGCACACCCGACGTCAACGGCGACGGATTCCCCGATATCTACGCCACCAGCAAGGACGGAAACCTCTACCTCTTCAACGGAGGCGGACAAGGCCTTCAGCGGCGGCTTGGGCGTCGAGGAAGACGACTGGGGCACTGGGCACCGGGGCACCGCCCGCGCCATCGGATAGTCAATCCGCCCACCAGACGAGCGCCCGGCCGGGTGAGTCCCCGGCCGGGCTCGGCGTGTTCGCGCCTCCTGGTCGAGCGGCAGGCGCCGGACGACATCGACCAGTGGACTTGCGCCGAGAACCACCGGGGGTGCACCGACCCCGACCCCCGGCCGAAGCGAAGCCCCGACACCTGGGGAGGGGGCGGTGGAGGTGCTGGTCCGGCGTCGGTCAACCATCCGCCGCGAGTTTCGGAACCTCCGCGCTCACTTGCCATGCCCCCGGCCGCGCTCGATGCCGGTTCTCCCTCCCCTCTTTGACGGTCTGTACGGGGGCCTGCGCGCGGGGCGGCTGGTGGTGGACCGGGAGGCTGTGGACGGCGGGCCTGCCGTCGGGAGTTCCTCTCCTGTCGGCACGCGGCCCCACCGCTGGTCCCAGTGACGGTGGTTGACGCCGCCTGCGTCCCCGCGGCGTCCATCTCGCCTCGCTTGTAACTGTTGATGAGATCCAACTCTTTAGTAATAATTGCACCAAATAGGTATCATGACGTCATGTTTGTCCTTTTGGTGGAGTATGACTTTCAGTTCGCGATGTTCCTGCGCTCGGGTCTGGCCGAGGAAGGGTTCGAGACGGAGTGGGTTGGCGACGGAGACGCAGCGCTGCGCCGCGCTTTGGGCGGCGCCCACGACGTCATCGTGCTGGGAGCGACGCCCCTTGGCATGTCCCGCACCGACTTGTGCGTCAGGCTGCGCAGAGGCGGTGCCACCACACCCGTTCTGGTCCTGGCTGGACAGGACGGGGAGGACGACAGCGCAAAGGTCCTGAAGGCAGGCGCGGACGAACACCTCGCAGGACCCATTTCGCTCGCCGAACTCACCTCCCGCCTGAGCTCGTTCTTTATGACCTGACCTCGAACGATGCCGTTTCGAGCTGACCGACGCGCTGCTGCGCGCGGACGGGCCGGTGACCACGCCGGTGGACCTCACGTTGACGGCCGAGCACCAGCGCGGACACAGCTCGATGTACGACGCGCTGAACAGTGGAGACTTCGACGTGCCGCGGCTGCGGCGGGTGCTGGCAGGGCCGGCTCAGGCCGAGGCCGCCGACGGGCGCCTCGCCCTGGCCGTGGACGTCACCCACTGGCTCCGGCTCAACGCGCCAACCAGTGCAGACCGCTTGTTCTGCCACATCTCCAGCCTCAGCGGACGCACGTCGGACCAGTTCGTGCCCAGCTGGCCTACTCATTCGTCGCCACGCTGTGGAGTCGGGCCGAACTTCGTGGTGCCCCTCCTGTGGTCAGTCTGCCGTCGATGACGTTGAAAATGCGGTCATAGGAATCCAGCGACCGCTCTTCAACACCGGTGTTCTGCGCAGGCACCGGCTTCCTGTCTGCGGCCGCCCTGCGGGCGGGGGCGGCAGCCGCCGCGTGGTCGGGGGTCGGGGTCGGGGTCGGTGAGGGGCCCTGACCCGGATTTTGGACACCGGAGAGACTTGGATCTTGATGGTCGACGCCTTCCGCCGGCTGACCCGATACGCCACCCGACGCCGGCACTCCCGGCTCGGGCTCGGTCAGTGGTCTCCGATCGCTTTCGAGAACGCCTTCCAGTCACCGTCAACTACCCTGGCCCAAGCCGCATAGACGTGTTCAAAATCCGGGGTCAAGGCCCCTCGCAGGTTCCGTCGCCGATGGGATCGGCCGCTACGTGCGCTGGTCGGACCCCGTAGGTCGCCCCGACGGGGCTGAGCGACACAGCGCCCGCGGGCTAGATGACGGGCGGGCGGCCCAGGCGGGTCATGCGGGCGACGGTCGACCACCGCATGGGCCGCCTGGCGCCACCGCTGGTGCGCATGCCTTCGGCGAACCCGGACAGCCAGGCCCGAAGCCCAGAGATCGAGCGGGTACGGGCCACGGTCAGCGCGGTCCACACGCCGAGGTAGACGGGGATGAGCGGGGCGGGGAGGTGGCGCTTGGCCAGCCAGACCCGGTTGCGGGCGGTCATCCGGTAGTAGACCGCGTGCCGGGCCGGGGACGTCTTCGGGTGCTGGAGGAGCAGGGCAGGTTCGTAGAGGACATCCCACTCGAAGTCCAGCGCCCGCCACGCGAGGTCGGTCTCCTCATGGGTGAAGAAGAACGCCTCCGGCCAACCGCCGATCTGCTCCAGCATCCGCATCGACAGGGCGTGCCCGCCGCCCAGGAACGTCGTCACCAACCCCCGCCGCATAGGGTCCTTCGCCCCGAGGCGGGGAATGTGGCGGCGCTGGGTCTCGCCCCTCTCGTCCGCGATGCGGAAGCTGACGATGCCCAGCCGGCCGTCGGACTCGTAGAGGTCGGCGATGGTACGGATCACGTCGGTATCGATGAGGAGGCCGTCGTCGTCCAGGTCCAGGAGGACGTCGATGCCGCCGAGCTCGCGCAGCTTGTGCCAGGCGACGTTGCGGCCGCCGGACACCCCCAGGTTCTCCGGCAGTTCCACCCCGATCACCCCGGGCGGCAGGTCCGCCAGAGCGCAGCCGTTGCCGACGACCACCACCGCGGCGGCCGCCTCGTCCTGCTTGGCCACCGACTCCAGCAGCGCCGTGAGGGCGGGCATCCGGTCCCCCATGGTCAGCACGGCCACACCCACCCGCGATCGGCTCACGACCACTCCCTTGCTCCAGGCACCGGTGAACGGCGAGCGTACCGCCGCCCGGCCCCAGCCCGGCCATGTGCAGGGCTCTGCTCCGGGATTGGCGTCGGGCGGCGGCTCTTCGTGATCCGTCGGGGCCGCCCGCGCCGGGCATCGGCGGCTCGGGCACAATCAGGAGCCGTGACCACTCCTCCTGATCCCGCAGTCCTGTACCCCGACGTGGCGGCCTGCGGCAGCCTCGCCGCAGCGCTCCAGACCGAGGGTTGCCTGGGCGGCGTTCCCGTCACCTCCCCGGACTCCGCTCCGCTGGACCGCGCGACCATCGAAAGCACTCTGCCGCACCGTGAGCCGCTGCAGATCAGCGCATGGGAGCACGAGCGTCGGTGGTCGATCCGCGGCACGGAGCCGTTCGAGGGCGCGGTCCTCATGGACGGGGAGACGGACGACCTGGCTCAGCTCGCCAGAGCCGCCCGGGCGTGGCACGACGGGGCATCGCTGGCCGACATCCGCCAGGCGGCCCCCTTCGTGCACCTCACCGGACGGTTCGAAGTACCCGACCTCGATCCCGCGCGCCTGACGGAATCCGAGTGGCAGTACATGCGCCAGCAGGCAAGCGAACTGGAATACGCCTGGCAGCAGACGTACCAAGCCCTGATCGAGGCGGCGCACGCCGAGCCGGCACTGCGCGCCCTCTACCCGTTCACCAGCCACTGGGCGCTGCGCTTCTCGAACACCACACGCCCAGGTCTGACCATCGTCGGCCCCAGCCTGATGGCGCACAGCAACGGCACGTACGGAGTGGGCACGGGCTTCATCAGCACGGACCTCGGCGAATGCGCCACGGCTCATGAGGCCGTGGCACTGGCGGTGCGTCACCTGCCGTCCGGCCTCGGCCCCGTCGCGCTCGGCGCATAGCCCTTTCCCGTTACCAGTGCCGTGTCGCACCGCTGACGATCCGTAACGGATCCCAAGGACTGCACGCTCGCGCGCACGCCCGGCACCTGGTCGCCCGCGCGTGATGTCCAGTTCAGGCTGGCTGGCTGGCTGCTGGCTGGCGCTGCGTCAGGCGATGGTTCGCCGCCGCCGCGCCTGCCTGGCACCCTCAGGCCGCCGCTTGCCCTGCCTCGAGTTTCCCCTGGGGTCACCGCCGAACCGAGCACTCCAGAATTCGGCCGTCGACGGTACCGGCGAGCAGATGTCCTTGCGGCGCTACGGCAAGGGACAGTGCGACGGTGGGGGCACCATCGACCTCCAGATCCGTGCCCCATCGCATCGAGCCGTCGTCGGCGGCGAGCGCCACCAGGGCTCCGGAGTTGTAGGCCACGTAGACCGTGTCGCCGTCGGTGTCGAGGGCGGTGGCGGGGTGATCGGTGCGGTGCTGCCACTGCACAGCGCCGCTCAGGGACCGGCGTACGACGTAAGCGCCATCAGGGTGAGGCCCGTCACCGTGGTGGACGGTGCCGGCATACACCAGGGACTGCCCGATCTCGACCGCCGGGCCGCCGAAGTGGTGTTCCTCCGGCACCCAGGAGTGCGGAAAGAGCCGGCGCAGTGTCCCGTCGGCAGCAAGAGCGGCGACCCATTTGTCCATGTGCGGCTCGACCGGGTCAGTGCCCATCAAGGCGTAGGGGCGGCTTGCGCGACGGACCGTGAACGGATGGTTGAACACGTCGAAAGGGCCGACCTCCGGTCCGGCCACCGGGCCGTCGAGATCGAACAGCGTCAGCCGTGCGGAACCCTTCCGGCGGCCGTCCGTCGGCCTCACGACCATCCGGTCTCCGCCTGCGACGAGAACCGCGAACACGTCCGGACTCAGGGTTTCCAGCACCTGCCCTCCGTCTACCGCGATCCGAGCGAGGCGGGGCGGGGACGTCTCCCGGCGTCGTCCCGCCCGGCGGCTGCGGCGTTCGGCGTTGGCCCAAACCGATGTGCCGTCGGAAGACAGAACCAGCTGCCGGCCGCCTTCCTCGTCCTCGACCACCCACTGCCGCTCTCCCGACGGCAGCCACGACTCCGCCAGGGCCCCGTCCAAAGCGGCCAGCACGCGGCCGTCCTCCAGTCCTTCGACAGCCCACACCCGCCGGCGTACGGACCAGTGCCGACCAGCCGCCGCCGCAAGGTCCGCCAGGAGCCGGCGTGCCTCCCCGCTGAGATCCACCCGGGCAGCCGGCTCTGCAGGCGCGGCCAGTTCCTCCGCGCCGATCACCCCGTGCCCGACTACGAGCCAGTCGGCGCGAGCGACAACGGCCGCATGCCCCTGCTCGCGCGCGTGCGGGTTGTTCCAGTCGTCGCACGGCGCCAGGAGCAGGCGCAGCGCCGTCCGGCTGAGCCATTCCACGCTGAGCACTTCCCGCCGGTATTGCAACGCGGACACCGCGTTGCCGGTGTCCAAGTGGATCAGCAGCAGTTCGCCTTCGAAGGAGTAGCCGCCGTCGTAACGTCCCGTACCGATGGCCAGCAGGGGAAGTACGGGGTGGAAGGCGAGTGATCGGACGGGATACCGGGACCGCACCAGGTGCCGGCACCGCAGGCCGTCCCGCTCGTAGACCCCGATCCGGTGCCCGGTCCACTTCTTGTCCGCGGTCGCGCTGCCGGCCCACTGGATGTGCCCCAGGTCCCCGCCCGCGGCGACCAGCCGGGAACGCTCGTCGACGACGGCCAGAGCCGGTTCTCCGATCTCGGCGAACGGCCCGTCACCGAACACGCGTCGGACGAACGGCACAGGGGTCATACAGGATCCCTCCCGGAGTGGTACGTCAATGGCCGCCGTCCCGGGCGCGGGACGGCGGCCATTCATGATCCCCTTGGGCGGCCGGAGCGCACCGGGAATTTTCCCCATGCCGGGGCCTCGGGCGGGCGTCAGGTCGGCCCGTGCGGCCCGCGCGGCCCGTCTAGGCTCCTGATCATGGACATGAGTGAACGGTGGGCGATGTACGAGGGGCTGCGGGGGGCGGGTTCCCGCGTGGCATCCGGTCGGGGTGGTTGTCGAGGCCGACGGGCCCTGTCGTCCGCCGGCACCCACGGCACCGCTGAGCACGCCCCTCTGGGGCCCGGCACGGACACCGCCGCAGTGGTGCGCCGGCAGCAGGAGGCCTTCGCGGAGCGCGGTGAGCCGGTGGAGCGGAAGGTGTACGGGCACGACTCGCCGGACCTGGCTCCGGCGCTGGACGGCGGCCGGGTTCGCCACGGGCTGGGAACGTTCCGTGCTGATCCCGGGCTCCCTGCGTGCCGAGGAACGCGGCAGCCTGCCCTCCGAGGTGCCCGAGGGCGCGGCGGAGCCGCCCCGGCAGGGGGTGCAACCTGTACGACGTGCGGGGCAGGCCGAGCGGGCGTGGAGGGTCGCCGTCGGGTCCCCGGGCCCCACGCGATGCCCTAGATCGAAGATCCGGAGCGCAAGAAGAGATTCCAGGCGGCAGGGCCTCGCCTCGCCGTTCCCGACGTAGAAAGTCGCGCATCGAAGCCGCCCATCCGGGCCACCTATCGGATGCAGACCCCATGCGCGGACGGACGGAGCTGAAGGCGCACGAGAGGCGCGGCACCCCGCCACCTGAGGCAGCAGGCCCGCTGGCCGGGCCTGCTACTCGCCGGGGGCCCGATACTGGACTTGCCCGGCTCTGCGCAAGGCATCCAGCGTTTCATCGACGCTCAGGAGAACGGTCGTCTCGAACGAACTCAGCGCGCCACCGCCGCTGATCGCCAGCGCCACCGCGGCCATGGACACGTTGTCCGGAGCTTCCCAGAGGTTATAGCCGTCGTGCGTGCCGAAGGCGTACCAGAAGCCGTGGAGCTTCCCACCGACGGACTCGATGTACGACTGAGCGGCCTTCGCCCGGTCCTCGGGGTGACCGATCAGCCTCGCCCAAGTCTCCGGCGTGTAGCTGAACCTTGATAGATAGAGCGGCATCGTGTCTCTGTCTCTCTTCCGTTTCACCAATGGATGCCCCCGCTGGGTGAGAGAAGAGCAGGGGTGGTCCCCGGTTCCCCCAAACAGCCGGGGACGATGACCGCCACGGCCCACAGGCAACGGGTGAGCGGGCCGCCCGGTACAAGATCGTTCACTCGTAGCTGTCTTCCGGGATGGCGACCACACGAGGGTGCCTGAGTCTGTTGATCGTCCGCTCACCGGTGTCGCCTGCGCCGCCATCCGCCTCCAGGCGTAGTCATCACGGAAGCGCGATCAGAACCTTTCAGATGGCCTTACGTTGAGCGTGCTACTTGGCCATGCGCTCTGGCTTGGACATTCCGTGGGCGGACGAGGCCAGACGTGCGAGCCGACTGATCTGGGCGGCACGGCACGGCCGGACCCAGACGGTCGGCCATGGGCGGCGCTGGAGGCTCTGCCCGCCCGGGGCGCGCGATGTCCGGCCCGTTGCGGCTGGTCCCGGAGCTCTTGGAGTTGGTAGCTCATGGGCCACGGCACCGCACCACTCCTTCGACGTCCTCGCCACAGAAGGCAAACCCGGCGGCTCAGCTTCCTCCGAGTCTTCAAGCGCGCCTACGCCCGGCTGCCCCACAGGCCGGCATCACCGGCATCGCCATCGCTTGCATGCCCGGCTCCCACTGCGCGCCGTCCTCGCTGGCCTTCGTCTCATCCCTGCATGCGATCGACTGCACTCATCTCCCCGGCGCTGAGAACGGGGCCACCGCCAGTACACACCACGTGTTCGCTCCGGCGCGGCGCGAGCCGCAGCACGCCCGCCGAGTCGATGACGAACGTGAAGGGCTCAGCCAGCTCGCGAGGCGTAATCGTCAGCGTGCCCTCACCACAGAAGCTGAGCCAGAACCCGAGAATTGACGTCACTGCATGGGCCGCCCGCCGTCTGTGACAGCACCTTCAAACCTCCTCGATGACCAAGCAGATAGCGAAAGGCCCCGCAGGGGGCGGACGCCGCCCCTCACCACACGAGCCTGCCCAAACCGCGCAAACCTCACAAGTCAGTACGCTAGTCAGCCGATTTTCTGACCGGTCACGGAGGTAGCGATGAGTTTGCCCGGCCCGGAGAGTCTCACCCCTGTCATCGCCCCATCACAGGAGGAACGCATGGCTCAGCTATTGAGAGTCCAAAACTTCAACGTCTCGAGTGACGGCATCGGTGCCGGTGAGGACCAGACCCTCGAGAGGCCGTTCGGTCATGTCGAGCCCGAGAAGCTGTTCGCATGGGCCGGTGCCACGGCGAGCTGGCCCATGCGCACCGAACCCGGCGGGAGCCGGGGCCTGGACGACTACCTCACGCGGGACTACGCGCGCAACATCGGCGCCGAGATCATGGGCCGCAACAAGTTCGGTCCCCAGCGGGGGCCCTGGCAGGACCATGAGTGGCAGGGCTGGTGGGGTGACGAGCCCCCGTTCCACACACCGGTATTCGTCCTGACCCACCACAAGCGTCCTTCGCTCACGCTGTCCGACACCACGTTCCACTTCGTCGATGGCGACCCTGCCACGGTCCTCGAGCAGGCCCGGGAGGCAGCGCAGGGCAAGGACGTCCGACTCGGCGGCGGGGCCACCACCATCCGGCAGTTTCTCGACGCCGACCTCGTCGACACCATGCACGTGGCGGTCTCGCCGGTGAAGCTCGGGGCCGGAGTACGACTCTGGAAGTCCCCCGATGAGCTGCTCGACCGGTTCCACCTGGACGTCGTTCCCAGCCCGAGCGGGGTGACGCACCACCTGTTCTGGCGAAAGTGACCGGTCCTCAGGGCAGCCCCGGGCAGATGTTTTGCCTCCCGGGGCCGCCCTGAGGCAGGCTGTCGAGTCGCGCCTCAGGCGAGTGGATGCCAGTGCGGCGCAGGGTTTCGTCAGCGGCTTTCCCGCTGGCGGTGGGGATGGTACGGGGCACCGTCGCCCCTCGCGTGTCAGCCGGCGTCCGACAAGTGGGTGTCACACGATCGCCAGTGGGTACAACCCCCTTCGGCGCCGCGACGGCTCAGCCGACAGCGCCGAGGATCGGCGCCCAAGTGGCACCGGTGAGCGCGGCCACCACCTGCTGCTCGGAGAGCGGCGGAGCAGCGCGGGTCGGCTTCGGTGTGTCGGAGCCGCTGCCGCCGCCGGTGCTGTTCCACTGCACCATCTGAAGCTGCGCGCCGGTCGACTTCAGGGTCACCGTCACCGTCCAGCGGTGAGCGGTGTCCGCCCGGGCCGGGTGTTCGGCCGCGTTCTTCTCCGACATCACCACGGCCCCGCCGGGAACCCCGGCACTGCTCGGCAGCTCGCTCATCGTGCAGGTGTCGTCTTTGGCACGCGCGGGCGTTTGCTCGCAGCTCAGCCCGTCGCCGTCCCTGAGCGGCAGCTTGAGCCGCAGGGCCGAGATACCGACGAAGGCGGCGCCGTGCCCGTCGTCGACGACCAGCCCACCGTTGGCGACGTACCCGCCGGACGGATCCGAGGGGTTGTTGCTCTGCCCGGTCACCTGACTGAACCGGCCCCCGGGGAACGTCATCTCCAGGGCCTGGATCATCTGGGTGTCGGTGATCGCAGAACGGGGCATCGCCAGCGCCACCGTCTCGATGTCGGATCCTGCGGAGCGGAACCCGGCGAGCACGCCGGGGATCACCAGGCCGGCTGCCGCGATCACGGCGCAGGCGCCGACCCCGGCGAGTGCGCCGGCGCTGCGCCGACGCCGGCGGCTCCGCCCGCGCTGGACGGCTCCGCCCAGGAGCGCGGTGAGGTCGGGTTCGAGAGAGTCGGTCGTGCGGTCCAGGGCATGTGCGAGGTCTGCTTCGAACGGCATGGTGGCATCACTTCTCTTTCGCTGATGGGGGCGTTGCGGCGGCATGGACCTGCGTGCACCGGTGCTCACTGCGGAACCAGGTCGGACAGGCTGTCGCCGAGCAGCGCACGCAGCCTGCCGAGTGCCCGGGTCCCCTGCGAGCGGACCGCGCTGCTGCTCAGCCTGAGCATCCGGGCGGTCTCCTCGATGTTGTGGCCCTCCCAGTAGCGCAGCAGCAGCACCGCCCGGTCGCGGGGCGGCAGTTGGCCGAGCGCGCCCAGCAAGGTGATCCGCAGTGCGGCATCGGGGCCGGACTCCGGGCTGTCGGGCATGTTCCCGATCGGGCGCTCGCCGGTGCTTCGCCGACGTCGCAGGCTGAGGAAGGTGCGGACCAGAACCGTCTGGGCGTAGGCCGCCGGGTTGTCCGCACCGGCCACCCGCTTCCAGTGCACGTACAACCGGCTGAGGGTTTCCTGGACCAGGTCCTCGGCGAGATGGGTGTCGCCGGCCGCGAGTGCGTACGCCGAGCGGTAGAGCGCCTTCGCCCTGGCGGCCACGAACTCCAGGTACGCATCCTCCTGTGCTGATTTCACTCGGTCCCCGCCTGTTCTCTTGTTCTGTGATCCCCGCGCATACCCCTCATGACTACGTGAGACGGCAGGATGTCGCGCGGGTGAGAGCTCCTTCTCCTCCACCACCGACTACCAGGTCGCCCGGGCCCCCCGGGTGCCAGGGGCCACCCCGCGACCGTGGAGTGGCTGGTCGCAGGTGAGCTGAACGGCGCCGGCGAAAGGGGCGGCGTGGAGGGGCTCCGCGCACTCCCCCGGCTCAGTACCCCCTCGGTGAACGCCGTGTGTCTTTACCGGCATGGCGAGGAGCTGACCTACGACGCTGAAGGCAAGCTGCGGGCCGAGCTCTACAGTTCGCGACAGCTGAAGAAGGGGGTGGCTCCTGTGGATGAGCGGCGGGTGAAGCGGAAGCTCCTGCTGCCCACGGTTTCCATGCCGGGGAAATGGTTCCAGGGGGATGACAGGCTGCCGGTCCCGAAAGCCTGGCCCCGCCCGACACGCAAACCGCTCGACCGCTCGACCGTGCTGGTCTTCGACGCCACGGGGGCTTGCATCTCGGGCCTGTTCGGTCAAGTCCGCTACGACCCACGGACCGGCCTGCGCAGGTTGTGCCACCGCACGTCTTCGCCGTGTCGCGGACTGGACCGCGGGCCCACCCACAGCCTCGACTTTTGTCCGAGGACGAAAGTCTGTCCCTCGTCGTGCGGAGTCGTGGCAGCATGTGCCGCATGACGACGATCAGAAAGGTCCATGCCGCGTAGACGGCCAGGACACCTCCGGACTGCCTTCCCGCGACGGCACCGGACAGACGCTGCAAGGCCGGGCATCGATGGTCTTTCCGCGCGCGCGGTATCGGAGATCACCCACCTCGAACACACGCGGAACCATCTGGAGGCGGGAGACGTGATCCTGGCCCTGGACCGGTGGCAGAAGTACGTTCGCAGCCCCAGGCGTGCGTTGTGGGACGACTGTGAGTGGGGCAACGTCCACTGGTACTGCTGCGGTAACCCTCTGGAAGGCCGTGCACTCCTCGACCGGGTGCTACTGGCCATGTCGCCTCGGAGCGCCCGCGAACTCAGGACGGTCATCAGCAAGTACGACGCCCTCTACACCGTCCCTTTCACCTGCCTCGCAGATCAAGGTTGAGGTGCCGGCGGGCGGCTGCGCAGCCGGTGGGGTCGGAGCCCAGCGCGATCGGCACTCCCCCGTTGGGACTCCAGCGGTGCGGGTGTCCCTGGTCGGTGGGGCAGGCGAAGACGTTGAGTTCGCCGTGGTTGCCCGCGACCCCTGCGGTGGGTTCGCCGGCCAGGCGCGCGGGCAGGTCTTGTTCCTCGACGGGGGCCCAGCTCTGGCTGCCCCGTCCCATTCAGTCGTGTCGGCGGTCAACAGGAGGTGCATCGGGGTCGCGCAGGCGCGGCAGTCCATCGGTGACGGATCGGTACGGTGCCAGGAGGCGAAGCCGCCGACGCGCCGGCCGGGCGGGATCGGCAGGTCGTACTGGTAGCCGGGCGGCTCGGCGGCGCTGTCGTCGTCCTCTCCCGTTTCCTCTTCCTCGGCCGCTTCTTCCGGGGCGTGGCGGGCGGGCGATCCCGGGCGTGCCGATGGTGGTGGCGGCGTCCAGTAAGAGCCGGGTCAGACCCGTCAGGAGGTCATCGTGCAGGCCAAGTCCTGACGCTTGCCGACTATGACCTCCAGGGCGATGTCGGGGCCGAGAGCCCGGGCAGCGAAGTCGATGCCGCGCGTGGCGGTGGCGATCAGGTCGTGCAGTTCGCTCAGGTCTGCGCCCCGGTCAGCTGGACTCGCGACGCGAGGATGATGTCCGGCGCCTGGGCGAAGGACAGGACGCCTGCGGGTCGGGCGAACGGCCCGCTGCCGACGACCGGGTCGCGGTGCGTACCCCTCAGCCGGGCCAGCGCGTGCCACGCGTAGTCGCCCGGCCCGTGCGGCCAAGCGGCTGCGCCCGGGACAAGGCCGTCCGCGGGGGACGTCCAGTGGCGGGCGTGGTTCGCGATGCGCGACGTGAGCGGCAAGGCCGGGAGCAGCCATCAGGCGTTCGCCGTGCTGCGCTTCGCGGCGAACGGGAAGCGCAGCACGGCAGAAAAATCTGTGAATCTTCGCGTGCCGCGGCAACTTATGGGCCTCCGGCGGCCACTCAGTCCTGTCCGGCCAGGTGGTCCGGTCAGATGCAACGGCTGAAAGAGAGCACAGACATGTTCCCTCGCCCACCCACGTCATCGGTGGCGTACCGCGCTGGCGGCCGCCGTGCCGACGGCAACGCCCGCGGTAGCCGCCGGTCGTCCCGCTCAGCCGTCACGGGGAGACGAAAAGCGATGCATCGTGGCCGTCGGTTGTTCGCGCGTCGGGGTCTCTGGGCGGCCGTCGTCATGGCTGTCGTGGCCGGCTCCATAGTTGTGGTCGGCACGGCCTCAGCGGGAACCGTGGATCTGAAGGCGTGGTACGTGCTGGTCAACCGCAACAGCGGCAAGGTGCTGGATGACCGCGGCTTCGCCACGAACAACGGCGCGGCGGTGGTGCAGTGGGGCCGTCATGGCGGGGCCAACCAGCAGTGGCGGTTCATCGACGCGGGTGAGGGGTACTACCGGCTGCAGAACCGGAACTCCGGCAAGGTGCTGGACGACTACAACTGGTCGAAGACGACCGGTTCCGGCATCGTGCAGTGGAGCGACCTGAACGGCACCAACCAGCAGTTCCAAGTGGCGAAGTCGCCGAACGGCTACGTGCGTTTGATCAATCGCTTCAGTGGCATGGCCGTCGAGGTCCACAACGCCTCCAAGGAGGACGGGGGCGACGTCGTCCAGTCCCGCGACTGGGGCGGCGCCAATCAGCAATGGCAACTCGTCCCAGCCGGGAGCGTCGGCAGCGCCGGCACGCCCACGACGGGCGGCAATGTTCCCACAAGCCAGGCTCCGAGCGGCACGCGCCCGTCCTCGACGTCGTCTCCTGCGGCCGGTGGCGGCAGCTCTACGACACGTTTCATGGGTAGTAGCACGGTGCTCATCGGCGGATCGATGTCTGACGCCTCGGCGACCGCCGCGCCGTTCGACGTGCGATACGCCTATGTGCACAGCCAGCCCGCGCCCTCGTCGGACTACTACTCGGCATCGAAATGCCAGGACGCCTGGAAGAGCTGGTGGGGCTGCTGGTCCGGCAGCACCACGGCGCCCGGCCATTACGTGACCTGGTGGGACGACCATGTGGCCCAGGCCACCTACAAGGGTAGCCCGCGCCCGCAGAAGTTCTTCTGGACCTGGTACTCGTTGCGTGACCTCGGGGACCTGGCAGGCTCGGGCGACGGTCCGGGCGAGGTCGTGGCCATCAACAGGCTTGACCTGCTCACCCGGTATATGAACGACTACCGTTTCTTCCTCCAGAAGATCGGCAACTCGCACGACATGATCGACCTTGAGCCCGACTTCTGGGGCTATGTCCGGTCGCTCGGCGATCCGCACCAGGTTGCCGCGAAGGTCTCGGGCGCAAATCCGACGGATTGCGGATCGCAGGAGAACAGCGCCGCCGGGCTCTCCCGCTGCCTGATCTCGATGGCGCACAAATATGCGCCGAACACCACCGTGGGGTTCCACCTTTCCTGCTGGGACTGGCAGAACAACACACAGGGATGCGCCAAGGACTACGCGAACCTCGGTGCACAGAACGCCGACTTCCTGGTCGCCGATGTGTCGGACCGCGATGCGGGCTGGTACGCACAGCCGGCCCACGGCGGCTACGACAACTTCTGGACCGCCCAGAAGGCCACTGCCCAGCTGGGGTTCTACAAGACGATGGCCGAATCCGTGGGCAAGCCGGTGGTCTTGTGGCAGATCCCCGTCGGCAACATGGCGCAGAACAACACCCTCAACCATTACAAGGACGACAAGGTGGATTGGTTCTTCGCGCACATGGACCAGGTGGCGAAAGCGCATATCGCCGGCCTGCTGTTCGGTGCAGGGCATGGGGAACAGACATCGGTCGAGACCGACGGCGGAAACCTGATCAACAAGACGATCACCTACCACAACTCGGGGGGTGCAGCGCTCAAGTAGGCGGAGGTGCGCAGCTGGTCGGGCATCGCTTCGACGGGGTCGGGCTCGTCCTCTTCGTCGCGGTGAGGACTTCTCGGCTGTACCGGCCAGCTGCCGTCGCGGGATGTCGGATGAGCAGGGATCTCTCCCTCCCGAGCGCTGCCTCTGTCCAGAGGCAAGAGCAAGAGGCTTGCGGTTGAGGCCGTCACGACCAGCACGGCGCCCGTTGGCCTCAAACTGACGACAACACAGCCATAGGCTCAGTAACGCGCCGGTACAGCCAACGGCCTGAGCGAATGCGGTCGGTGCTGGCGGGGCTCTGCCCGCCCCGTCCTTTCTCCATCCCCAGACCCCGCGCCTCAAGCGCCGGGGAGCCGGGGAGCCGGGGAGGCCGAGTGGGCCGGTGGGGCCCGCTTTTAGAAGCCGTATCTCAACCGAACGTGATCTCTTGATTTCTGCTGGTCAGGCATGGTTTCGCTCGGGGTGAGGGAGGCATGCGGCGTCTTGTTGTCCGCTTCATGGGCGAGGGGTGCGCGATGGCATCGGTGCTGGGAATGCTGGAGGAGCGGGAGGCGGCTGCCCGGGTGCGGGTGGAGGGCCTGCGGGAGGAAGCCGCGCGGTTGGCTGAGGTGTTGGAGGCCGCGGAGATCGAGCTGGACCGGCGGGTGATCGCGCGGGAGGAGCTGGTCGAGGCCCTGGCCGTGTCCGCAGCCGAGACGGCTGCGGTGACCGGGGCGGAGCGGGAAACGGTGGTGCCCTCGCCGGTGCCGGGGTCGGTGGTGCCGCCCTGGCGGGACGGGCTGCCGGTGGCGGTGTTGGCAGCGGACTACCAGCGGATTCTGGGCGTGCTGGAGGAGCGGCGGTCCGCGGGCAAGGGGCCGGTGATGGCCAAGGAGATCGCGGCGGAGCTGGGCCTTGGGACGGCGCCGGGGAAGGTCGAGGGGGTGCGTTCGAAGGCCAGGCGCCTGGCGGAACGCGGGTGGCTCCTCCTGGAGGCATCGGGGATGTTCAGTGCCGGCCGGCGGCCCGTGGCCGTGCCAGACGCCGGCTCATCCGCGTGATCATCGACCACCGGATCACCGCCTCGCTGCTGGCCGGCAACGTCTCGTAGTCCCGGGCCAGGCGGCGCGAATGCATCAGCCATGCGAACGTGCGCTCTGCCACCCAGCGTCTGGGGAGCACCACGAACCCTGTCATGTCGTCGGTGCGTTTGACGATCTCCAGGGTCAGGGCGAGTTTCTGACGGCACCAGTCGACGAGGGATCCGGTGTAGCCGCCGTCGGCCCAGACGAGGGTGATGTCGCGGTGCAGACGGCGCAGCCGCGAAAGCAGGCCCACGGCGGCGTCCCGGTCGCCGATGTTCGCGGCGGTGACCGCGACGACCAGGAGCAGACCGAGCGTGTCGGTCACGATGTGCCGTTTACGGCCCGGCACTTTCTTCCCGCCGTCGTAGCCGCGTGAGGCGGCCGGCACCGTCGCGGCGGCCCGCACCGACTGCGCGTCGATGATTCCCGCCGTGGGCTCGACGTCGCGGCCTTCGCGTTCACGGACCTTCCCGCGCAGCCGGTCGTGGAACTCGGTGATCAGCCCTTGCTCGCGCCAGCGGCGGAAGAAGGCGTAGACCCGGCCCCAGCCGGGGAAGTCCGCGGGCATCGCCCGCCAGGAGATCCCGCCAGCGACCAGGTAGCGGATCGCGTCGAGCAGCTGGCGGTGGCAGTAGCCCTCGGGGCGTCCGCCCCTCCCGTTCAGCCAGGCCGGCACCGGCAGCAACGGCCGCACGGCCGCCCACTCCGCGTCCGTCATGTCCGACGGATACCGGCGCACCCGGTCGGGATGGTCGGCCGCGTTGCCGTACACGTGCGCGAGGCAATCACACGATGGTGCGGCCGAGTTGAACTGGACGGGCTCGGACACGTACAACAAGGACACCAGGGCCTCCCGGCGCTGCTCGGTCAGATTCGCATCCCCGAGCTACCGAGAGGCCCTGCCTTCATGCGCGTACAACGGGAAGATCACCCGGGTGGGAAGCCTGTTCGACCCGCACGTTCCATGATCGGTTGAGATACGGCTTCTTACAGCAGGCCGTGGCGCATGGCCGTGGTCACCGCCGCCGTGCGGTCCGTGACCTTCAGCTTGCCGAAGATCCGCAGCAGGTGCGTTTTGACCGTGGACTCGGCCACGAACAGCCCGCGGCCGATCTCCGCGTTCGTCGCGCCCTCCGCTACCAGGCGCAGGACCGACACCTCACGCTCCGAGAGGCGGGGCCGTTGCGGGCGGGTGCGCAGCCGGTCGACGAGGCGGCCTGCCACCGTCGGGGCGAGGACCGTCTCGCCGCGGACGGCCGCGCGGACGGCTCTGGCCAGTTCGGCTCGGGTCATGTCCTTGAGTAGGTAGCCGGCCGCGCCCGCCTCTACCGCGCGCAGGATGTCCCGGTCGTCCTCGTAGGTGGTCAGGACCACCACCGGCACCGGTAGTCCGGCTGCGCTGATGCGGGCGATCGAGTCGACGCCGTCGCCGCCCGGCATCCGCAGGTCCATCAGGATCAGGTCCAGGCCGGCGGCGCCCAGGTTCGCGGCGAGCGCCTCCGCCTGGGGGCCGTTGGACGCCTCCGCCACCACGTCCAGGTCTGGTTCGGCGCTGAGCATGCCGCGCAGGCCTTCGCGTACCACCGGGTGGTCGTCGGCGAGCAGGATGCGGATCATGTCGTACGGCTCCTCAGTTGAGCGGGAGGGTGACGGTGACCGTGGTGCCCGCGGCCGGCGCGCTGTCGACGGCCGCGGAGCCGCCCACCTCCCGGGCCCGGGCCCGCAGGCCCCGCAGGCCGTAGCCCAGCGGTACGGAGCCCGGGTCGAAGCCGCGGCCCGTGTCCCGTACCGACACGGTGAGGGCCGAGGGCGTGTAGGCCAGGTCCAGGGTGGTGGGGGCGCCGGGGCCAGCGTGCCGGGCCGCGTTCGAGAGGGATTCCTGGCAGGTGCGCAGGGCCACGACTTCCAGGGCCGGGGCCAGCGGGCGGACGTCTCCCGTCACCGAGACGGCCGCCGGCGGGTCGTGCCGGGCCGCGAGGCGGCGTACGGCGTCCGGCAGCGAGCCGCCGTCGAAGTCGGCAGGTGCGCCGCCGTTGACCAGGGCGCGGGCCTCCGCCAGGTTCTGCCGGGCGGTGACGGCCATCAGGTCCAGGTGGCGGCGCGCCTGCGCCGGGTCGGTGTCCAGCTCCGACTGCACGGCCTGGACCAGCATCAGGAGACTGGTGAAGCCCTGCGCGAGCGTGTCGTGGATCTCCCGGGACATGCGTTCCCTTTCAGTGTGGGCGCCGCGTTCGGCGGAGAGCCTGGCCACCTCCTCCCGGCTGGCGTCGAGTTCGGCGATCAGGGAAGCCCGGTTGTGGCTCTGCTCGATGATGCGGATGATCCAGGCACCGAAGAAGGCGGAGAAGGCGAAGGTGACGACGGAGTCGAGGACGCCCGCGAACACATCGTTCCCGGGCGGCCGCCACAGCAGTGCCCAGCCGGCCACGGGCAGCAGGGCCACCAACCCCACAGCGGCCACCGCCCGGCGCAGTGGCAGCAGCATGAAGCAGGGCGGGGCGAGCGCAAAGGTGATCACGCGGGCCTCGCCAGCCAGGGCGGCGGCCGGCACGAACAGTGCCAGGTTGCCCGCCAGGTAGCGCACCGACTGTCCGTACCGGGGGCCGAGTTCCAGCAGGAGCAGCGGGCGCCCGGCCCACACGTACCACGGGACGAGCAGCGCGAGCAGGGTCACGGCGGCCAGCCGGTAGGCGAGCGGCGGAAAGCCGACGCCCAGGACGAAGACCGCGGTGACGGCCCACACCAGCCCGAAGTAGAAGTCCCACGGCCCGAAGGCGCGGTCCCAGACGTGGGACTCGCGCGCTCCGGGGTACCGGGCGGGACCGTTCAGCCATCGCGGCGGTTCTTCCACTTGAAAGACACCAGACACAGGAGCAGACCCCCCACAACCCAGGCGCCCAGGACCAGGGCGACCTTTCCATACTCCCAGCCGCCGGACTGTTCGAGAACGGCTGCCGACTCCGGCAGGAACACCCCGCGCAGCCCCTGGCACATCCACTTGAGCGGGAACAGCGCGCCGATGTTCAACAGCCAGTCCGGGATCTGGTGGACCGGGATGAAGACCCCGGAGACGAACTGCATGATCAGGAACGGCAGGACCACGACCGAGCTGGCGCTCTTGCCGGACTTGGGCAGGCTGCTGATGGCGATGCCGAGCAAGGCGCAGCCGGCCAGCCCGAGGGCGAAGATCCAGGCGAAAGTCAGCCACTTCGCGGCGGACGCCGGCAGATCGAGGTCGAACAGGGTGGAGCCGACCAGCAGCAGGATGGCAGTCTCGGCGAGTCCGGTGACCAGCACCAGCCAGACCTTGCCGAGGAAGTACGCGGCCGGAGGCATCGGTGTGCCGCGCAGCCGACGCAGCACCTTCTCGTCGCGCTCGACGGCGATCGAGATGCCGAGGGACTGGAAGCTGGTGGACATGACGCCGGCCGCGATCATGCCGGCCGCGTACATCTGCGAAGGGGTGGCCCCGGCGTTCTCCGTGCCGTCGCGGAAGATCGAGGCGAAGAGCGCGAGGAGGACGATGGGGAAGGCAAAGGTGAAGATCACCGCGTCGCGCTGGCGGGAGAACTGTCTGATCTCCAGCGTGCCCCGCCTCAGACCCAGCGACCAGGCGCCGGGCAGGGATGTGGGGCGGCCGCCGCGCCCGCTCGTACCGGTCACCGTGCTCATCGGGATCCCTCCTGCCACGTCGTGTTGGGGTCGGGCTGGCCCGTGAGGCGCAGGTACACGTCCTCCAGGGTGGGGCGGGTGATCCTCAGGTCCGTGATCTCGCCGTCGAAGCGGGCCGCCAGTTCGGCGACCGTACGGGTGGGAGTGTCGGTGCGGATGCCGCGCGGGCCGCCGTCGGGGTCGGTCCAGGAGACGGTGGCCCCGGTCCCCAGACGGGCACGCAGGTCCGCCGGTTCGCCCTCAGCGACGACCTTGCCGCGGGCGACGACCGCGAGCCGGTCGGCGAGCGCCTCGGCCTCCTCCAGGTAGTGGGTGGTGAGCACAATGGTGGTACCGGCGTCGGACAGCAGCCGGATCAGGTCCCAGAACTGCCGCCGGGCCGCCGGATCGAAGCCGGTGGTCGGCTCGTCTAGGAGCAGCAGCTCCGGGTCGCCGATGACGCCGAGCGCGACGTCGAGGCGGCGCCGCTGGCCGCCGGAGAGACTCTTCACCCGGTGGCCTTGCTTGGCCTCCAGGCCGACGAGGGCGATGACGTCGGCCGGATCGCGGGGCGCCGGGTAGTAGCGGGCGAAGTGCTCGACCGTCTCCCGCACGGTCAGTTCGGCTGGCGCCGACTCGTCCTGCCAGACGATGCCGACGCGCGAGCGCCAGGCCCGGCCGCCGGTGGCGGGGTCCGCGCCGAGGACAGAAACCTCGCCGCCGTCCCGCTCCCGGTGCCCCTGCAGTATTTCCACGGTCGTGCTCTTGCCGGCGCCGTTGGGCCCGAGGAGGCCGAAGACCTCGCCCGGCCGGATCGTCAGGTCCAGTCCGTCCACCGCGGCGACATCGCCGTACTGCTTGCGAAGCCCCCGCACTTCCACCGCGTTTCGCGTCATGGCCACATCGTCTGTCTGAAGCACGTCCACCGGTCCCCCCGTGCGTACCTCCTCATGTCCATCGAACGGTGGACAGCCGACCGCCGCGCACGACACAAGGGCTGGTGCTTGGGCGTGCAGACTTGATCTCCACCAACCGTGCACACTGCCGATTCTGACGGCCCGTCGAAAGGGCTATCGCCCGGAGCAAAACCTGGCGAGTCCTCCGCAAGGCCCGGACCAGCCCCAACAACCTCACGTCAATCGCAAGAGCCATCCTGCCTCTGGAGACTCACCGCTGAAAACGCATTGTGGGTCCGTCCAGTGAACGGTGTTTTTGGAGTTGTTGAGGGGTTCAGCGTTGGGCGGCTGAGAGCCGACCGTCGAAGGTGATGTCGAAGGCGTTCAAGGCTGCCTTCCACCGCTGGGTCCAGTGTTTGCGTCCCTGGCCGGTGGGGTCGAGGCTCATGATGGCCATGTAGACGCACTTGATGGCGGCCTGCTCGTTCGGGAAATGGCCGCGGGCCCGGCTGACTTGCGGATCCGCGCGTTCACGGACTCATCGCGTTCGTCGTGCAGATGATCCGCCGTATCGCGGTGTCGAACTTGAGGAACGGCACGAACTCGGCCCGCGCGTTCTCCCACAACCGCACGATCACGTAGACGGGCTTGAGAGCCTTCGAGATCTTGTCCCAGTCCTGCCGGGCCGCGTAACGGAACGACGCCCTCAGCAGGTGAAGACACACGTCTGCGTGATCGCCTGCGGCCAGACCGCCGCGATCGCGTCGGGCAGCCCCTTCAGACCGTCGCAGACGACCATGCAGACGTCTTCCGTGCCGCGGTTCTTGATCTCCGTAAGGACCTGGAGCCAGTACTCGGCGCCCTCGCCTCCGGTGGCCGGCCCACAAGCCCAGGATCTCGCGAGTGCCCTCGACGCTGACCGCCAGGACCACATAGAGCGGCCTGCTCGCGACCTTCCCGCCCCGCAGCTTCACGTCGACACAGTCAATGAACAAAACCAGGCAGACCGAGTCGAGGGGCCGGTTCTGCCCTTCGTTCATGCCGTCGACCACCTTGTCCGTGATCGTCAAGATCGTCTGCTTGGAAACCTCGGCGCCGTACGCCGTAGACCTCCGCGAGGTGGGCGGACATCTCACCGCGGGTCAGACCGCGGGCCGACAGCGAGAGCACCATCCCGTCGACCCCGGCCAGCCGGCTGATCATCCAAAACGTCCGACGCCACCCGGACGGCTGCACCTCCGCCACAGCCTCCGCCGACACGGTCACGTCCGTCATCAGGTGTCACTTCCTGCTCGAAGATCCACCGCTGACCGTACAGACCCCACCGTGAGAGCCAGAGACACAACCCGTGAGTAGGGCCAATGCCACACGACTGTCATCTCTCGAGCAGCCCGGAACGGCATCGGCCAGAGCATCCGTTGGGGCTGCGACGCGAAAGCTGTGCTGGAACAGCAAATCCACTGCCGCTCCCGAGGTCGAGACGGTTTGCTGGGGACATGACGGAGCAGCCGGACACCCCGGAGCCGTACGGGTTCGCGGTGGTCGCCAACGTGCGGCAGGAGATCAGGTACGGGAACCACGGGGCGGAAAGCAAGCGCGGGACCAAACGCTTCCCACCCGGCAGGAAGCTGTGGCTCGTCCGGCCGCACTGGGATCCCGGCTGGGGCCGCGTCCTGGCCATCGGCCCGCACCGGGGCTCGCAGCGACTCGTGGGAGTGATCGTCCCGGTCTGGCACCTGGAGGACTTCCGTGTGCGGGGCGTCTACAGCCCGGCCGTCCTACAACGGCTGGGCGAAGGCGTCTCACGGGGCGTCTGGGAGTCGGCCGAGGCCGCGCAAGAGTGGGCCGACCGCTGGAATAACGGCACCGGAATCCACTAGGCAGCGACGTCACTCGAGCCCTATTGCGCAAGCGATGCCGACATTCAGGAGCGTCCCTGTCGACGACGCTTGAATCGTGACCCACCCATGCCCTGGTGTACACAAAGCGCTGATTCGATTCCTGTTGCTGTGGGTGCGCGATCTTCCAAACGGGTACGGTGCGCCGCTACGATCGCCCCATGACGTCACATCAGGCGGATGCCTCGTAGATCCCCGCGCGAGCTGAGGGCCACCGCGCCCGACGGGCACAGCCGTGCGGTAAGCACGCTGCTCATCAGCGCGTGTCCTGGGCCGCCAGCATGTACGGCCGTGCACACATACCTCTTCGTCGATGGCCTCGACGTAGTGGCGCGCAGCGATAGCAGGATGGTCGGCCTCGACCCGAGGCAACTCCTCCGCCCAGGCGGACCGCTCTATCCGACGGACATGCCGTGCACAGTGGACGTGGCATCCCAGGAGCAGCCCGAGCCGGGGCCGGACAGGCTGCCCATCCGGGTCCGGCTCCGGGGCGAGACAGTCATCTGGTCCGACGTCATGTACCCGGGCCCCGATGACGGGGTCATCGAGGAGGTTCGCTTCAGCCTGGAGCAGTACCTGGGCGAGGTCGAGCGGGCATACGCAGCGTTGCAACGCCAGCCCTGACCACAGCTGCGCGCCCTCCCGGGCCGGGGTGGGGTCGTGAGACAGCGCTCAGTGGTGACCATCGCCGATAACTGGCGACAGCTCACCGCTGGTCAGCGGTGCTCCGTTGGCGAGTTGAGGCCGGTTCTGTGCCGTCCCGGTCCGTGGTGAGATGCGAAGGGCTTGGGGGTGCCGGTGGCAGGACGAGCGGCGACGAGGCGTGAGAGTAGCCGGCGGTCGTCGTGAAGCTGGGCGTGGATCTGACATCCGCGGCTGACATCAACGATGGCGGATTTCGGCAGTTGTCCGCGCCTCTCTACGGGTCGGTCAGCCGTGGGAACTCAGGGGTAGAACGTGTGCCCGGGCGAGCTTACGAAGCAGGTGTCGACACGCTGGTTTGTGCCTCAGGATGGTGACATCAAGAGCCGCGCGTGGGTTGCCAACCAGCCAGGCTGCGCCAGTAGCGCGCTACACGGTGCCGCCAAGGGGGAGTCATGAGCGAGCCGGACCTCTCGGAGTTGAGCAGCTTCCTCGGTGGCTTGCAGAGGGGTACTACCAGGTAGCCACCGACGTTCCCTCGTGGACAGCTCATCCCAACTTCCCCAGGCCACAGCCGGACGAGTATTACGACGCGTGCATTGAACGATTGACGGACTTGGCCGACTGGTTCTTCCGAGGCCGACACGTCTACCTGAAGCCGCACACCTGGCCGGATCTGTAGAGAGGTTGGCCGTGTGCGGGCATGGGGCGGTGGCCAAGGACGGCCGCGTGCGACAACTGCTGACCGCCCGACCGCAGGTCAGAGCCGGGGTGCCGTGCCAAGACCGACCGGCAAATGGATCACTTGAGGCGTCGGGTCGTGGGGCGGGTATCCCAGTGGTAGCGGCTGGTCGCGCGACGGATGAGCATGCGGAGCGTGACGAGTGCGGCGGCAAGGTAGAGGTTCACGGCCATCCACCGCTTCCCGGCCTGGCCTCTCCGCGGATGGACGCCTTACCGATTGGTAGGTTGACATCCGCAACTAGGCAGTCTGGGGGAACTGGTGGAGAGACGAAGCGGGCGCCGGGGCGCCGGGATGCTGTGGGCTTCGGGGGCGGCCGGCCTGGCGGTCCTGGGCGGAGTGAGCTGGCTGCTGGCACGCGGCGTGGCCCCGCCGGAGGGGTCCATGGAGGCGTTGACGGGGCGGGGGCCTGGGAGTCTCGCCGCTTCGGTGCTGGGCGCGGTTGCTGTCGGGGCCTGGATGGCCGCGTCTGGTGCGCTCGGAGTTGCGCTGGTCATTTGGGTGGTGGATACGGTGAGGGGCTGTTGGCGTGCTGGTCGTCGGTCGGGAATGAGCGCCGGGGCTCTGCTGGCAGTGGGCGTGGCCGGTGGGGCAGTCCTGGCTTGGGTGCACTGGCTGCTGGCGGATATCGTCCCGGAAGGCTCCATCGAAGTGCGGCTGCACCCGGGCGCCGTGGGGTTCATGGAAGGTTCCCACGGGCCCGATCTGGTCGTGATCGTGCTGGTGGTCGTGGCGGCGGGTCTTGTCCGGGTATGCCGCCGTGCTTGTCGTCAGCCGAGAGGCCATGCGTCAGACGCCCGCGCGTAAACCGGCGCATGGTGCTGGCTGCGGTGGGGCGCCATCCCGGACGCGTAGGCAGGCACGAGCATGACGTTCTCTGCGCTCAGCGATCACCGGAGGGCCTGTGCCCGCTGTGCCGCCTTGCCTGCTCGAACCCTTGTGGGATCAGTTCGCCGCCCTGCTTCCGACGCGGGGTGAGTTCGCGGCGCCCCATCCGCTGGGCTGCCATCGCCGTCGGATCCCGGACCGGGTGGTCTTCGAGCACATCGCGCAGGCTCTGGTGCACGGTTCCGGGCACGAACGGATCTCCAGTCCTGGCGGCTCGGACCGCACGATCCGGCGCCGCATCAAATCCTGGGCGCAGATGGGGATATCGGAGCAGGTCCATGCGCTGGCTCTGGAGGCGTACGACCGCATGATCGGCCTCGGACTGGCCGAGATCGCCGTGGACGGCTGCATCACCAAGGCACCCTCGGGTGGCCAGCGGGCCGGCCGCTCCCCAGTCGACCGGGGCAAGCGGGGCCTGAAGCGATCGGGTCCTCGGATGAGGCCGGGGTGCCGCTGGGCATCGTCTCCGCCGGCGCCAACCGACACGATTCACCTCTGCTCCGCCCCACTCTGGAAGCGATGGAGGCCCAAGTCGGGCCCCTGCCGACAGAGGTGAACGTGAACCTTGACCGAACTGTCCAGTGGTGAGCGGCAGTTGTTGGCTCCCTCATCGACATCGCCCACCGGCTCGTCTCCGCCACCCGGGCCCGCGGGGTCCTGCTCCTCGACGGCGACCGGACGGCGCTGGGCACGCACGCCGAGCTCCTCGCGGGCAGCCCGCACTACGCCGAGCTCGTCGGCCACGGGGAGGGGACCACGGCCGATGTCCGTAGCTGACCGGAGCACGGTGTGGCGGGGTCAGTCCCTGGATGCCCCGTTCGCGGCCACTCAGTCGAGACAGAACTCGTTGCCCTCGATGTCCTGCATCAGGAGGCACGACTCGTTGTCGTCATCGGCAAGCAGTAGTTGCCCGCGTACCGCGCCGAGCGGGACCAGTCGTGCGCATTCGGCCTCGAGTGCGGCCAGGCGCTCTTCACCCACGAGCCCGGTGCCGACCCGCACGTCAAGATGCACCCGATTCTTGACGACCTTGCCTTCGGGGACGCGCTGGAAGTACATGCGCGGGCCCACACCTGAGGGATCCATGCAGACGAACCCTGAATCCTGGCGCTCAGGCGGCAGCGAGCGATTGAAATCGTCCCAAGTGGCAAACCCCTCCGGTGGCGGCGGTACGACGTACCCCAACACCTCGCACCAGAAACGAGCGACGCGCTCAGGTTCTGCGCAGTCGAAGGTGACTTGGAACTTCTTGATCGACGTCATCGGCCCATCATAGAAGCGGGGTTATCCGTCGTCTCCACGGGCCCACTCCTGCCGGAGCATGGCGTACACCAGGTCGTCGCGCCATGCCCCCTTGAAGAACTCTGTTCCGATGAAACGGGCCTCCCGGCGCATGCCCAGTCGTTCGAGGAGGCCGGCGGAGGCGGCGTTGTCCGCGTGGCAGCGGCCGATCACCCGGCGCAGCCCCAGTGCGTCGAATCCCAGGCGCAGGACGGCGAACGCGGCCTCGGTGGCGAAGCCCTTGCCCTGGTGGGCGGGGTGGAAGACACAGCCGATCTCGCCCTGGAGGTGTTCCGCGCTGAGGAGGACCAGTTCGACCTGACCGATGACCGTCCCCGTGCCCGGCTCGACGACCGCCAGGCTGAGACAGTCCCCGTCCGAAGCCAGTTCGGTCTCCCGGGCCATCTGCTCCACCGCCACCCGGACGTCCTGCGGCCCGCGCGGCTCCCACCGCATGAACCGGGCGACGTCGGGCCGGCGCTGGTAGTCGCAGACGTCCTCGGCGCCTCGGGCCGGAACGGACGGAGTGTCAGCCGGGCGGTGGCGATGGGGAAGTCGATGCGCAGCATCGGGTGACTGTATCCGGGCCGCTCCGCTGACCGGCGGTGTCGGTAGCCGGTCGCCGGTCGCCGGACACGGGCTCGGTCCCGTCGTTGGGCCATCCACCCGGCGGACCCATGCCGCACAGCCGCCGCACACCTGCGACAGCCCCTGCGCGGGACGGGTCAGCGGGCCGCTGCGGACAGGAACACGTCCACGAGCCTGTCCGCGGCCTCCGGCCTCCCGTACGACCGGGCCCGTTCCGCCATCGCCGTCCGTCGGGCGGTGTCGGTGAGGAGCGGGCCCACTGCGTTGTGCAGGGCCTCCTGGGTGACCTCGCCGACAAGGGCGACCGCCCCCCGTTGCGGTCCTGCGTCTCAGCCTCGCCGCTCGGGCTGGGTGAGCCCGGCCGGGTCGATCTCGACGGGGAACGGCGCCTCGACGCGGGCGGTCACACCAGGGAGGGCGATGGTCTTCTCGGTGTACAGGCCGCCGGCGAGCTCGCCGACGATCAGGCGCGGCGCCGGGTCGAATTCGAGGCGCCAGTAGTGCTCGATGCCGGCCTCGGCGTGGTGCTGGGCAAGGCTGGCAATGCTCATGTCTCTACCACCTCCTCCTCGCCTACCACCAGTGTGGACCATGGCAGCGGCTTCGGTCCCGTCCCAGCCCAGGACCCGGTCCTCGCGCACACCTGCATCGCCCTTGGCTGTGACGCCGAACAGAGACAGAAGAACGGATGTGCGCGCACTACCCCTACTTCTGACCGGGCTCTCCCGCAGGGCATCCGCCGGGGCGGCCAGCCGCTCTCGTCGGCAGCGGCCTGACCATTCACGATCAAGCCCACCCCGGCGAGACCCCGGAGCCCGTCACCCTGGCCGGACGTGCTGCCAGCCCCTACGTTCGGAGGAGGCGGAAGAGGAGGAGGCGGAAGAGGAGGAGGCGGCGGCGGCGGATCAGCCGCACCGGATCGGCCCGGTGTTGAGACGGTAGGTCACTCCGCCCCGCACCAGCGAGCCGCCCACGCTGATGCATTGCCCCCTCGAGTCGAACCAGGTGTACAGCGGCCCGGCGTGGTAGTGGTAATTGGCCGGATGCTCCTTCGGCGGGTCGACGGAGTAGTCGCCGCTCTCGTCGAAGATCGACAGGGTGACGTGCGAGGCGAGGCCGTCGTAGGGGCTGGACCAGAACTTCACGCAGTTCTGTTTGGTCGAACTGTTCCAGTAGGTGCGCGCGTAGCCGCCCCCGTTGCGCCCCGCCGGACTCTTCGCCCAGTACGTGATGCCGTCCCAGCTGCCGGTGCACTGCGCGGCGGCAGGGGCCGCGGCCGGCGCCGCCTGGGCGGTGGGGGAAACAACCAGACCGAGCAGCAGCGTCATGACGCCGACGCCCAACAGCTGTGGCTTGCGTAACCGCTTCATCAACCGCTTCATCCGCATCTCCTGGTGGTCAGATGCCGTCGACCCGGTTCCCGGTTCGGCCCAGGCCGTGCTCGGTACGCTCCGCCCTTCATGGACCCGGTACCCGACGTTTCACGAAATCTCCACCGCCTCAGTACGGCGAAGCCACCGCAACCACCGGCATCCGGCTGGCTCTGCGCACGACGGGATCCCGACCGTCAGACGGTCGGGATCCCGATCTGGATCAGCGGGTCACGGCGCCATCAAGCTGGGGACCTTCGCTGCGCGACCTCCGCACGCCGAAAACGATCAAGAGCCGCGGGGCGGGCTCCACGGCATGCAAGCATGCAACCCCTCGGCCGGTTCCGTCATGCCGACGGCCGAAGGAGGACGCGGGCTGTGCGGGCAGGGCCCCGCCCTGCGTCGGTGTCTCCCGTAGGGTGCTCTTGATCGTTTTCGGCGTCGGGGGGACATGGACATGGTTAGGCATGGCACGAAGCGGATGGCGGTGGCGCTCGGGGTGCTCGGCGCGCTCAGTGCAGGATGCGGGCCGGCGGCCGGCGGAAAGGCGTCACCCGCCGCCGTGTCCACTGCCCCCAGCGCGGCGGGCGCATCCGCCTCCGCGGGTACGGCGGGCGGGCCCGGCGTGCCGGGAAGCACGGCTCCCGGGCCCGTCGTCGGCAAGCTCGCACCTGATCCGGGCACCCGTCCCACCGCCGTCGGACTTCCCGTGATGGAACAGTTGGAGTGCGAAGAGGGGAGCTCCACGTTCCGCTTCGGCAGCGGCTGGGACCTTCACCTCTCCGGTGTGGACGACCTGTCCCCGCTTTCGAGCGGCACCAACGAGACCGTGACCACCTGCCGGGGCTTCCCGCTCATCGAGCTGACCAAGTCCGGCAGGACGGTGGCCGCGCCGGACCTCATCGCCCGAACGGAACTCTTCCGCACCGTGCCGGACCCGGTGGCCGCCGTACAGAAGGCGATGGACGCCTCCCTACCGCCGGACGGACAGCGGAAAGCAGTTGGCGAGCCGACCGTCGTGACCGCCGGAACCCTGGCGCTCGCCTGCCGGCACAACCTCGCCGACGGCTTCCCCATGGCCAGTTGCTTCTGGGCGGACTACGGCGCGGTCGGCGCGATCGACTACTTCCCGCCCGGCGGCAACCGGCACCTTTCCATGACGCAGGCGGTCGCGCGGACCAAGGAGTTCGCCGGCACAGCCATGCGGGGCGCCGGCATCCGCTGACACCCGGCAGTGCGCGCCTGCCCCGCATGGCCGGGGTGTCATGCCTCCACCTGGACTGACCGCGCACCCGAACACGCACGGCGACGGGCCGGCACCGTGTCGGCGGGATGTCGGCCGTCCGGCGGGACTGTTGGTGATCCATGGGCGATGTATCGGTGGCCGCTGGAACCGTGGGGTGCCGAGTTGCCCAAGAGAGCAGCCGCAGCTGTCTTCACCAGCAAGGGGCCCCGTAGCCGACGACCCGCCGCGCAAGGGCACCGGGGACGGTCACGAGCTGATGTTCGGCACGAACCACCTCGGGCACTCACTTCGCCTTGACCCGGTGGCTGATGCCGCTGCTGTCGGCTGTGCCGGCGGCCCGCCTCGTGACCATGGGCAGCTTCGCGGCCAAGTCCGAGCGGCTCGACCTGGACGACCTGCAGTCCCGGAAGGACTACCGGCCCAAGCGCACCTACGGACGCTCCAAGTTGACACAGATGCACTTCGGCGTCGAACTCGACCGCCGTCTGCGCGCCGCCGGCAGCACGGTGACGAGCGCCGCCCGGACCGCGGGCCATGCGCCGGCGCGCTTGCCCTGGACGAGGAGGGCCGCAGGTGCCGCGCTCAGCCGTGCGCCGGGCTCGACCCGGCCGTGCGTGGGGGCCAGCTGCTCTGGGGACCGCGCGTCTTCGGCCTGCGCGGCGAGCCCCGACGTGAACCGGTGCGGAACCACCTCGCCGACACCTCCGTCGCGGCGCGGTTGTGGGACGCCAGCTGTGACCTGACCGGCGCGACCCCGGTGCCCTCCCCCGATGGCCCCAGGCACGCGTACGCTGGCAAAAGACGACGAAGGCTCCCGGCCGGTATGGACCACCGGCCGGGAGCCTTCGTCCGTACGTCGCCTCGTGTCAGGCGCAGTTGGACGGAGCGGGACGGCCCGCGAAGCGGTCCGCGATCCAGCCCAGGTACTCCGACTCCGCGACGTTGGGGATCGTCTGGTGCGTCGCGCCCTGGTACTTCGTGTACTCGACCGGCTCGTCGAAGCGGCAGGCCCGCTTCACGTACTCGTCGGTCGAGTTCGGGTTGATGACGGTGTCCGCCGTCCCCTGCATCACGAGCACCGGCACCAGCGAGGCGACCAGGCCCGCAGTGTTCTCGCGGAAGCGCTGGTGCCAGACCTCCGGTACCTCCGACAGCGGCTTGAACAGCGTGTCGAGCTGCCCGTTGTTCCCCACGTTGTTCTGGATCACGTCGGAGAAGTGCTCGATGCACGCCACCCCGTCACCCCTGAGCGCCTCCAGGCCGGCCGGCTTCAGCACGTCCGTGGCCTTCAGCTCGGGGTAGGCCGCGAGGAAGCCCCGGTAGACGTTGATCCGCAGCGCCGCGTTGTGGGAGGCCGATGTGGCATCGGTCGGGCCGGGCAGCACCAGGCCCTCGAAGTCCGGTCCCAGGTTGGCCGCGGGCGCCAGCCCCGCGACGCCGACCAGCCGGGTCTCGGGGGTGTACGAGCGGTAGTTCTGGCCGGCGAACAGCGCCGCGCCGCCGCCCTGCGACCAGCCCAGGATCGCCGTCTTGCGGTTCGCGTGGGTGGCGGTGATCTGGCGGGCCGCCCGGACCGAGTCCAGGACGTTGTTCGTCTCCGTGACGGCGACCGTGTACTGGTGCACGCCCGGAGTGCCCAGACCCTGGTAGTCGGTGCCGACCACGACATCGCCCGAAGCGAGGAACTGCGTCAGCGCCGGCACGCCGACGTCGATGCCGAAGGGGCTGTCGTAGGTGAAGTAGTCCACCAGGTCTACGGCCGGCCGCGGCGCCGCGGAGGGTGCGCACATGCGCGGCCCGCCCACGGTCCCGTGCGCCCAGGCCACGACGTTGCGGCCGTGCCGGGGGGCGGGGTCGTCGGGCCAGGCCACGATGCCCGAGACGGCGACGGGGGTACCGCTCTGGAGCGTCGAGAGGTACAGGATGCGGCAGGCGCGCACACCGTTGGGGGCGTCGACGCGGCGGGCCCAGATCAGGTCGCCGTGGTCGCCCTCGGGCAGCGGCGACGGCGGGTCGTAGAACTTCTCGCCCTCCGGGCCGATCGGTACGCCCGGGGCGCACAGGCCCCTGGCTCCCTTACCGCCGTCCGGGTTCGTGCTCGCGGTGGCAGCGGTGCCACAGCCCAGCACGAGGAGCGCGGCCACCCAGGCCGCGGTGATCGCCGAAAGCGGTCGTCTCATTTTCAAGTCCATTCGCTCGGTGCCGGACGAGAGACTAGGGAGAAGGAAACGTAATGTCACTAACTGGACTATTCGCGCCATTTGTGTCGTACCGGCCCCGGCCGGCCGCCGCCCGGCCGCCGCCCGCCGGGCGCCCGGCGGGGACGGAACGGGACGGCGTCATGGGCCGATGAACCCGACGGTTCCAGTGGCGGATGTCCGGATCGGCGTAGGCGGCCAGGGACGCGGGTTCGAGCTGGCGACTTATCGGCGGAAGTGGCCGTGGTGTTCGTGCAGGAAGGCGTCGAGGGTGCGGGGCGGGCGGCCGAGGATGTCGGTGACGGCGGTGGTGGGGGTCTCGGGTCGGGTGATGGCGAGGTGCTGGATCTCCGTCACGTGGTCGGCGAGCCAGGTGGGCATGTGGGCGTCGTGGATGAGGTTGTCGCGCAGTTCGTCCGGGGTGAGGTTGACGTAGCGGATCGGATCGCCGGTCAGGGCGGTCAGTCGTGAGGCGAGTTCGGGGTAGGAGACGGCTTCGGGTCCGGTCAGGGTGTAGACGGCGCCGGCGATGTCGGGCCTGGTGAGGGCTGCGGCGGCGACGTCGCCGATGTCGCGGCAGTCGATGTGGTTGAGGGGCGCGTCGCCCGTCGTGGCGAGGATGACGCCCCGGGCGACGGTGGGGGCCAGGCGCAGGAGGTTCTGCATGAACGCGTAGGGGCGCAGGATGGTGTGGGTGAGGCCGCTGGCGCTCAGGTGTTCCTCGACGGCGTGGTGTCCGCGGGAGACGGCGACCGGGGAGTCGGGTTCGGCGGCGGGCGCGGAGATCTTGACGATGTGTCCGATGCCGCTGTGGGCGGCGATGTCGATGACACGGGTTTCGAGTTCGACCTGGGCGGGGCTGTTGGCCATGGCGAGGAAGAGCTGGCTGGCGCCCTTGAAGGCGGTGCGCAGGGAGTGGGGGTCGGTGGCGTCGGCGTACTGGACCTCGACGGGCGGTCGGTGCGCGCCGGTTATGCCGGGGATCGGATCGTGCGGGGTGCGGGTCAGCGCACGGACGGGTGTGCCGAGGGTGAGGAGGCTGTGGAGCAGGGCGTTCCCGGTTGCTCCGGTCGCTCCCATGACAGCGATCATCGTGTGCTCATTCCTTGGTGACTTCCCGGCGGCGTGTGCTGCCGGGGTGCGGCTCGGTCGGGCTTGGGCAGGTGGGGCGGGCGGGCCCGGTGCCGGGGCGGGCTATCCGGTGCCGGGGCGGGCTACGTCGGGGGTGCTGTGGTGGTGCTGCGCCAGCGCAGGGTGACGATGGTGGTGGCGAGGGCTGCGGAGACGGGCAGGTCGATGCGCAGGCGCTCCAGCCAGGGGGCGGCGGGGAGCGGGGTGTGGGCGGGTAGCCATTGGGCGGTGAACCATCCCAGCAGGGCCGCCGCGCCGGCGGCGGTGATGACGAGTGCGGCGGTCAGGGCGACGAGCGGCGTGGTGGTGGTCCACCGTCGGGGCTGCCCGCCGTGCCGCAGCCAGGTGCCGACCAGGAACGCCACCACGGCGGAGGTGCCGGCTATGGAGGTGCAGGCGGCCACGGTCAGGTCCTGCTGCCCGGTGACGACTCCGGCGATACCGGCCATCAGCGCGGGGGCGGCATAGGCGGTCATCACCTCGCGCCACAGGGTGAACGGCCGGGAGGCTGCCCGGTTTCGGCTGGTCCTGTCCTTCGTTGCGGACATGCTGGCCTCTTTCTCGTTCGTGTGAGGGAAGCGAAGGGGTGCGGCGGCGGGGCGGCAGGCCGACTCGGCCAAATAATTAGGCAGCTAACTATTGCCTCGCAAAAAGGGCCCTGCCCGGAAGGCGGGGCCAAACCGGCTGGGAGCTGGGGTCAGTCAGCGGCCAGAGCCGCACTGCCGCGCACGACGCGGGCGAGCAGCTCCAGGAACACGGCACGCTCCTCGACGGAAAGCCCGCCCACCATCGCCTCGAGCCGCCCGAAATGCTCGGGCGCCATGTCGCGCAGGCGCTGTGCCCCGCGCGCGGTCAGGACGGCCACCGTGCCCCTGCCGTCCTCCATGGACGGGCGGCGGGCGATCAGGCCCTCGCGCTCAAGGCCGTCCAGCAGGCCGGTGACCGTGGCCCTGGAGACATCGAGGTCGTCCGCAAGGCGCGAGGGGGATTTCTCCCCGCCGTGGTCCTCGAGGTCGGCGAGCAGACGGTAGCGCCCCGTCGACAGGCCGAACCTGGCAAAGTGCGCCTCGGCCGCCCGGCCGACCCTCGCGCCCGCCGAGATCAGCCGTACCGCGACCAGCACCGCTTGCGGATCGACCTCCAGGCCGTAGTGCTCGACCTGCCGCCTGGCCTGGTCCAGCGTGGGTGCCTCGCCGTCGGTGCCGTCCCTCGTCATGCAAGTAATATGGCGGCTAACCACTGAGCCTGTCAAGGCACCCCGCTCTCCGCCTTTGCGCTGGCGAGCCCTGACATGCAACTTCCACAAGCTCCGGGCCAAGGCCCATGCCACGAAGCCTAAATTGATCTTGACGTGGCAGGCAGGGCCACCTTGAGACAGGCGAACTTCAGGCGGCGGGCGGGGTTGCAGTTTCGGCGTGCGGCGAGCCTGGCGAGGACATCGGTTCGACCGCTCCCCAGGTTCAGGGAGGAAAGGCCGCCGCCGCACACCGCCGCGGCCTCATCCACCTTGAACCGCTGTACGCGATGCCCGAAATCTGGGGCACGGGGATCGGAGAGCAGTTGATGCTGGCCGCGCTGACGGCTCTCGGACAGGCCGATTACGCACAAGCCGCCTTGTGGGTCCTGGAAGACAACGAACGCGCCCGGCGCTTCTACGAAGCCGCCGGCTGGGGCCCGGACGGCGCGGCCGTGGAGGACTCCACCGAGGGCGCCTCGCTCAACAAGTTGCGCTACCGCCGGTCTCTGGGCTAGCCCGCTCGCCCTCTTGTCCCTCCAGGGAGCCCGGAAGCGGAGCGGTCGCGACATGGAGTCGACCTCGCGCGTCCCATACCGTTCAGTACGACGACGGACCACTGGGTTGGGTCACGCGTCACGTTGAAGCGGCGCCCTCGTGTACCGGCGGACCACCGGCTCCAGGTAGTCCGCGTGCGGTCCGATCAGGCCGGCCAGCTCGTCGGGGGATCGCACGAGCGCGATCTCATCGAGTTCGGGTTCACAGCCCTGGGAGCGCTGCACCGACGCCGCAGCGGCAAAGCCCTCGCGCAGCGCTGACTCGGGCAGGGCCGGGGCGAGGTAGGTCAGGCCGACGCTGCTGTTCTCCCCGCGGGTAGCGGCCCACAGCCGCAATGTGCCGGGGGCTGTGTCGATGCCCATCTCCTCGACCAGTTCCCGCGCCGCCTGGACACCCAGCGCGGCTTCGTCCAGGGCTTCGCCATCTCGGGGCGGCTCCACGGAGCCTCCCGGCAGCTGCCAGCGGCCAGGGGCTGCCGTAGCCGACGACATCCTCGCCGCCAGTACGCGACCGTCATGGGCCGGCTGAACGACGTTCACGAACAACGACGGCAGCGCGGTGGCGCCCGGGACCCGGCGCAGGGCGTAATGCCGGTAGGTCACCCGCACCCAGGAGAGGCTTACCGTCCGCGGCTCGGTCCACTCCAGTCGCGCACACGCCACCACCGGCCCGTCGAAGAGGTTCGGGTTGGCCTGGACCGCCCTGTCCCACACCCGGTCTCTGACCCATTCATCCCCGGGTGACAGCGGCGGCGCTTCAACCTCAGCCAGGTGAAGCCGCCCAACGCCGAAGAGGTCAACTCCCCTGGGGGGCAGCGTCTCGGTCACCGACTCATCGTAGAGCCCGAGCGGTCACGACAGAGGACGAGGAGCCGGCTGCCGATGGACATCTACCAGCGCCACCGGCCCGGCCCGCCCGGCCCGAGTACGCCACCCCCGCCGGGACCCTGCGATCTTGAGTCGTTCGAGGGAGACGTTAGCCACTGAGCTCCTGCAAATCAACCATGGGTGATATTGAGTCAACTGTGGTTGATTTTATGGGGGTTCGCGCATACGGTCACGGCAGGCCGGGAGACAGTCGTGCCCGGTCGCGCTGCCGCCGCGACGCCGGCTGCCACTGGCCCGTCTGCGATGCCGTGCGGAGCGCTTCCCAAGCAATCACGTAGGGGGAATCCGCCGAATGAAACGGCGAACACTCTTCACCGGGGCGCCACGCCCCGTCCACGGCAGGCGCAGGCAGCGGGGGACGTCAGCCTTGCAGGCCGCCTTCGGTGTCATCCTGCCCTCCGCGATGCTGGCCGGTCTGGTGGGCGCGTCACCCGCGGCGGCTCAGGGCACGCAGGACGACGTGTCCTTCATCTCCGGGCGGCCGCTGGCCGTTCAGTACTGGCGACTGGGCGGAGCCGGCGTCAGGGAGGCCGCCGAGCAGGCGTTGCTCGGGTCGGACAAGGACATCCAGAAGTTCCTCGACAACAGGGATGCCATTCGGTACGACGACGACTACGTCGCGGCGAGCCGTCTCTTCAATGTGGGCGGTCCTGCGGTCCGGGCGGCGGCCAAGCAGGCGCTCAAGGGCACCCCGGCGCAGCTGAACACCTTCTTGAACGGAGGCTGGAAGGCTCCGCTGAACGAGGACCGTCAGGTCGAGGTCTCGCGGATCATCAACCTGGGCGGTAACGGGGTGAAGGAGGCGGGCAAGACCGCGCTCAAGGGCACCCCGGAGGCCATCGAGAAGTTCCTCGACGAGGGCCAGTACACGGCGCGCGAATCGGACAACGAGGTCGCCGTTTCCAAGCTGGCGGCGTCCGGCGGTCCGAATGTGCAGGCTGCGGCGAAGGTCGCTCTGCGCGGGACGCAGGACGACATGGTCGAGTTCCTGGAGATCGGGCAGTTCACCGCCCGTAACCGGGACCAGGAGTTCGCGACCGTCGCGCAGTTGACGGAGGACGCCAAGCAGGCCGGTATCCAGGCCGAAGGTGCGACGAAGGCGGCCGAGGAGGCTTCGGCCCGTGCCATTGCCGCGTCCGCGCTGGCGAAGGAGGCCGCGCTGAAGGCGGCCGACGAGGCGAACAAGGCGAAGAACGACGCCACGCGCGCCGCGGTGAAGGCCAAGCAGGCCGCCGACGCGGCTCGCGCCGCGGCAGCTGCGGCCCAGCAGGCCATCAGTTCCGCGAACGCGGCCAGCCGTGCCGCACGGGTCGCAGCGCTGGCGGCGGCGCAGACCGCGAGTGCGGCTGTGGCCGCGGCGAATGCCGCGAACGACGCCTACAACGCGGCCATCGCCGCGGGTAACGACGCCACGCAGGCCTCCCGCGCCAGGGACCTCGCCGCCGTCGCCCGTACGGCGGCCGGTCTCGTCGAGACCTCGGCCCTCGCGGCCGAGATGGCGGGCAAGGCCTCCCAGGCAGCGGGCCTTGCGGCCAAGGCCTCGCAGAGCGCCGGCGACAACGCCAACGCGGCGGCCGATGCCGCGGATCGTGCCAACGACTACGCGGACGCGGCCGGCAACTCCTCGGCCGAGGCCCGCCAGGCCGCAGCCGAAGCCCGCCGCCACGCGAACGCCGCGAACCGCGCCGCCGACCAGGCTTCCGGGCTCGCCCAGCGCTCCGCCAACGCCGCCTTCGAGTCGCGCGACGCGGCCCGTTCCGCAGCCCGCCACGCCCGCGCCGCCGCGGACGCGGCCGATGAGGCCGCTGCCCACGCGGGGCAGGCGGCGAACGCCGCTGCCGAGGCGACGAAGCACGCGGACGCCGCGAAGACGGCGGCCGAGGCCGCCGACAAGGCGGTGACCACGGCGAAGAACGTCGTCCAGATCGCGCGGGAGACCGAGGCCGCCGACCTGGCGACCCGGACCGAGGCCGCCATCGAGCGTGCCAAGTCCCGCAAGGACCAGACCGACGCCTACATCTCCGCCGCCGCCTCACAGCAGCTCGAGGCCCGCAACCTCGACACCACGGCGACGGCGCTGGCCGCCGAGGCGGCGCAGCCCGGCGTGGACGTCAAGGCCACCGCTGCCAAGGGCCGCGCCCTGGCCATGAAGGCCATCAAGCTCCGCGGTCCCTGGAGCCAGGGCGCCGCAGCCACTGCGCTCTCCGGGACGGACGAGGAGGTCTTGACCTACCTGCGCACGCGGTGGAAGGAGGCCGGGCAGGACGAGATCCGCGAGCGGGTCTTCCAGCTCAGTGGCCAGAGCCCGTACCCGTCGGTGCGTACCGCTGCCGCGACCGCGCTTGCGCAGGGCACGCCTGAGCAGATCAACGGCTTCTACACCACCGGCCAGTACACGGCCGGCGCCGATGACCTGGCGGTCGAGGTCTCGAAGTTCAACAACTTCGGCGGCCCGGGCGTCAAGGACGCCACCAAGAAGGCGCTCGCCGACGGCAGTGGCAAGGCCCTGGCCACCTTCCTCATGGTCGGCCAGTACTCGGCGCGCAACAGCGACGAGCAGGTCATCACCTCCAAGCTCGTCAACGAAGGCGGCCCGGAGGTCAAAGCCGCGGCCAAGATCGCCCTGGCCGGCCCGGCCGACCAGCTCCACGACTTCGTCGCGGTGGGCCAGTACATGGCCGACCGCAAGGACAAGCTCGCCGAGCACCACGAGAACCAGATCGACCGCCTGATCGCCGAAGCCTCCGGCATCGCGGCCAAGGCCAACCAGAACCGCTGGCGCGCGGCCGAGGCAGCGGCCAAGGCCAACCAGGCGAAGGCCGAGGCCGACGCCGCAGCGGCCGAAGCGCAGAATTCCGCGAACTCCGCCGCCAAGTACGCCGCGGACGCCAACAAGTCCGCGAACGCCGCCGAAGCCAGCGCGAGCGCGGCCAAGAACTCCGCCGCCACCGCCCGCAACGCGGCAGCCGCCGCCGACCGCGACGCGGACGCCGCCGAGGAATCCGCCGCCCAGGCCGCATTCTCCGCGCAGTACGCCCGTGACTCGGCCACCAAGGCACAGCAGTCGGCGGACATGGCGCGGGAGTCGGCCACTGCGGCCGGCAAGAGCGCCGACGAGGCCAAGACCCTCGCGTCCGAGGCGTGGACCGAGGTCAAGGTCAAGCGCGAGGCAGAAGAGGCCGAAGCGCGTCGGCAGGCAGAGGAAGCCCGCAAGAAGCAGGCCGAGGCACAGAAGAAGAAGCCGAAGTGCATCGTCCCGTTCAACCGGGACAGCCTGCCCCCGTGCATGATGGGCGCCGAGCCCGACGAGGTCGTCTTCGCCAGCCCCGACCCCGACCTGACCAAGCTCGTTCTCAAGGGCGCCTGGGAAGTCATCGGCGGCGCCGATGTCCAGAGGTGCATCCAGGAACCCACCTGGGGCGGCTGCACCATGGCCGTCGTCGGCATCACGCCTTGGGGCAAGGGAGTCAAGCTCTTCAAGTGGGGCAAGAAGGGCGTCGAAGCCCTGGCCGAGGGCAGGAAACTGCGCAAGGGCATCGAGTGCGCGGTGGGAGCCGCGAACAGCTTCCCCGCAGGTACCCGTGTCCTGATGGGGGACGGCACCACTCGTGCGATCGAGCAGGTCAAGGTCGGTGACACTGTCACCGCCACCGACCCGGAAACCGGCGTCAGCGGCCCGCGCCGCGTCGAGGCCACGATCTATACGCCCGACGACCGCGACTTCACCGACATCACCCTGAGCGGTGGTGGCTCTGTCACCGCTACGGATCACCACCCGTTCTGGGCCCAGAACGAGAAGGCGTGGACGAGCGCGGCCGACCTCGAGGCCGGGGACACTCTTCGGACCGCCGAGGGCGACACTGCGCAGATCAGCGGGATCCGCCACTGGAAGACTCTTCAGCCCGCCTACAACCTCACCGTCAACGACCTCCACACCTACTACGTGGTGGCAGGAACCACTCCGGTTCTGGTCCACAACACCACGCCTTGCCAGCGATTCATCGACGGCGACATCTGGGATGACGCGTTCGAGGTCAACGGAAGGACCCTCGAAACCATGGCAACGGTGACGCGGAACGGTGACACCCTGCAGCTGGACGGGCTCATGGTGTTCCCCAGGGGAACGGATGGACTCGACAGGGCGCCCGTCGGCGTTGACGAGGTCCTCCAGCTGAAGCGACCCCTGGCCGAGCAGGCGAAGGCCGATGGGTTCAAGACCGTGGTTCTCACCTACGAAAGGCACATCCCCAAGCCTGACGGCACCATTTTCAAGCGTATGGGGACAATGAAGCTGGACGTGGCAGAGATCCTGGGAGGATGAGGATAAGCATGGACCGGATGGCTCTGGACGCACTGGCAGCCGAATTGACCGCGCGTGGCGAGCTGGACCGCGAGCAGGTTTTCCGGGAGATGCGCACCCGGGGAATGTCGCCGATCGAGACCATTTACGTGGTGACGCGTACTTTCGGAATCTCTTTGCCCGAAGCGAAGACAGCCATTTACGAGAGTGCCGCATGGCGTGATCAGAATGACGACTGGAACAGGCTCCACTCGGGGCTTGCCGACAGCGCCGACGGCACTGACAACAGCTGACGGCACCGACAGCTGAAGGCCTGACCGGCTGAAAAACAGTGTGGGCGGCGGCTCTTCGGAGTCGCCGCCCACACGTGCCTGGCCTGCAAAGGGTTCCTACGGCGGACGGCGCCTCGGGTACGCTCCGCGCACGATCACATCCCCCGTCCGCCCCCGCCGACTCCCCCTGCGGATCCCGGCCCCGTCCGCCCCGGCAGCACTCGTATCCGATGGTCGAAGGCTTCTTCTCCTTCTCCTCCTCCGCCCCACACCGGCCACCACGACGGCGCGCGCATCCCGCTCGCCACCGGGCTCGGACTCCCGCGCGCCATGGTGCTGCGCGGGGGCGCCTGGTGCCGGCTCCACGGTGACGGCGGCAAGGGGTTCTTCCTCCACGTCGGCGAGCACGACGACATCGCATGTCCTGACCCGGCGCGACCCGACTGGCGACCCGCGCGGCAGCGGCCGGCGCGGACGTCATCCTCGACGTCACCGCCGATGTGCCGCACGTATTCCCGTCGTTCACCGGCATGCTCGACGAAGCCGACGCGGCATGGGGCAGCCGTGTCGCTTCATCCTCGACCGGTCGCCGTCCACCTCGCACGAGCAATGGGATCCTCGCGGTCGTCAAGGAGTGCAAATCGGCCCTTCTTCCAGCAATGCCGGATCTTATGGGTGCGCAGAGTCAAGCTGCACTTACCGTGGGTGAGATCTCAAGCGAGCAAAGCGAAGCGGAACAAGGCGTGACCATCCGTCCCACGGCACGTTCGGCCCAGGAGGAATCAGTTATGACCGCTCAAGCCTCTGCATCTCGGCAGGTAGAGTTCCCGATCATCGAAACGTTCACCCAGGGCAGCGTGGTGAACCCGCACTGGCAGCTGCTCGGCAGCGCGGAGCTGAACAACGGCAGCCTAGAGCTCACCCCCAACGCCAACAGCAAGGCCGGGACGGCTTTCCTCGACCAGCCGTTCTCCTCGACGCTCGGCGTCACGATCGACTTCGACTACTCCTGCGAGGGCAGCGCCAACCTCGGCGACGGCTTCAGCGTCTACCTGATCGACGGAGACCGGACGACCGGCCCGGGCGGCATCGGCGGCGCGCTCGGCTACTCCTTCACGAAGAACAACTCCGGCACCATCGTCTCCGACGGCGTCACGGCCGGCTACGTGGGCATCGGCTTCGACAACTTCGGGAACTTCGCCTCCGACCTGGCCGGCACTGGCGGCCCGGGCAGCCGCGCCAACACGGTCGGCGTGCGCGGTTCGGGCAGCGGGAGGGAGGGCTTCCGGTGGCTCACCGGTACGCAGGTGCCGGGCGGGTTCCGCGCACCGTGGGAGCAGGGGGCGCACATCCAGGTGTCGATCATCGGCGGTCGGCTGACCGTGCGGCACGCGGACAAGGCCAATCCGAACGGCGTATTGCTGATCGACGACTTCGACCTGGCCGGCGGGGCTGGCCAGGTCGCGATGCCCGCGACCTTCAAGCTCGGCTTCGCAGCCGGGACGGGCGCGGCGACGGCCGTCCACCGGATCAGGGATCTCACGGTCGCGCTGCCGGTCAACATACCGCTGGAGATGAGCGGCCCGCAGACGGCCAAGGCGGGTGACCGGATCTCGTACGTGATCAGCGTTGAGAACAGCGGACCGAACGACGCCCCCGACGCGGTGGTGGAGTGTGCGATCCCGGCGGAGCTGCTCGATGTGGAGATCGATGGCCGGGGTGAGAACGGAGCGGTCAGCGGCATCGGTTCGACCGCTGAGGGAGCGGTGATCCCGGTCGACCTGCCGAAGGGCAGCAAGGCGCTGATCACCATCAGCGGCACCATCGCGCCGGACTACGAGGGCAGGTTCACCTGCACCGCGCTGGTCAAGTCGCCGACCCGCTCCAACATGGCCGCCAAGTGGTCCGACTCGGTCACCACCGATGTCGAGCTCCCGCCGGTCAGCATCGGCTACGAGATCGTCGGGCAGTGGAGCCAGACCTGGCCCGAGGACGCCCAGGGGTACGTCTTCAGCTACAAGCTCAAGCTGGAGGCGAACGAGCAGCGGGTGGTCTGGTGGCAGATCTCCTTCGACCCGGTCTCGCCCGCGCGTGTCAACCCGACACAGACGCAGTGGTACCAGGTGGTCTCGGACGGCTCCGACGGCACTGTCTTGCTCGCCTCCCCGGACGAGAGCCACACCATCGAGCCCGGCACGCCGCTCTTCATCGACGTGCAGCTGCTCTACCCGAGCCAGTTCGAGGCCGGTGAGGGGAAGCTGCGCAACCTCCGTGCAATCGAGGTGACGCGGCCGTAGTCGGCTGACCGGAGAGGCCTGCTGCCCTGGTGAGGCGGCAGGCCTCTTCGTGCTCAGCGAGTGGCGATGTACTACAGGAAGCTTGACCAGGCGTCATCGGTGAAAGTGAGCTGCCACCGCCCGTCGACGCACAACCCGCCTTCAGCGACGAGGACTTCACCGTCTCGGCCGCCGTCAAGGACCGGCTCGATCGGCGCGGCGCCAAGAACACCCGAATCAACCGGGGTTCCTCCCGCACCGCGTACGAACGATGGTGCTCGGCCCACGGCCGGATCGCCCGCCCCACCACGACCACCGCCCACCTCACCGAGTACGTCGGCCACCTCATCGACACCGGCCGCTAGAAGCCCGACACCCTGCTGCAGTTCCTCTCGTGCATCGTCACCTGGTACCCGAAGGGCGAACGCCCCGACGACTCCCTCGCCCGCGAGATGATCGCGACCTACCGCACCCTCGCCACCGACCGCGGCAACCACCTGTCCGGCCGGGCCGCGAACGAGATGGCCGACTCCGCAACCAGGCGGGCGGCTGGGTCAAGGACTCCCGCCTGGCGGACACCACGTACGACCGCCCGGACGGCACCGACTCCGTCGACCCAATACCTCGCCCTGCGCTGGCCGGGAGGCGGCTGGGACCTGCACGACTACAGCCCCTCCCCCAGGCCCACCCCACCCCCTCGGCGAGGCCGGGGCGAGCCTGCTGATGCTGTTGCTGATGGCCAAGTCGCGACACAAGAAGCCGGAGAACGTCCGCCGCTACTTCAAGGCCTCGCCGGACATCGCACCGCCTGCTATGCGGCAGCATCGACCCACAGGTCGGTGCTGTGGGCATCGATGAGCGCACTGATGCGGGTGAGTACATCGCTGACCGGCTGCGGGTCGAGTCGGCGTCCGTCACGCAGACGCAGGGCGACGTGATCGTCCGCCGCCTCCTTGGCGCCGATGACGGCTTGGTAGGGAACCAGACGGGCCTCGCGGATACGAGCGCCCAGAGTGCCGCGGTCCGGTCCTGCGATCTCGGCCCGCAGTCCGAGGCCGGCGCATCGCTCGGCGAGGGCCGCGGCGCCCGGTAGTTCGGCATCGGAAATCGGAAGGATCACCATCTGAGTAGGGGCGAGCCAGGCGGGGAAGGCCCCACCGTGCTGTTCGATGAGGTGGGCAACGGCTCGCTCCACACTGCCGATAACGCTGCGGTGGACCATCACCGGGCGATGTTTGGTGCCGTCCGCGCCGATGTAGTGCAGGTCAAACTGCTCGGGCTGGTGGAAGTCGACCTGGACGGTGGACAGGGTGGACTCCCGGCCGGCGCCGTCGATGACCTGGACGTCGATCTTGGGGCCGTAGAACGCGGCCTCTCCCTCGGCCGCCTCGTAAGGCAGGCCGGAGCGGTCGAGGACATCGGTCAGCAGGGCGGTTGAGCGCTGCCACTTCTCAGGGGCGGCGACGTACTTGCCACCGGGGCCCGGTAGGGAGAGCCGGTAGCGGCTCGGGGTGATGCCGAGCGCCTCGTACGCCCGGCGGATCATCTCCAGCGCGGCCTGCGCCTCCTCGGCGACCTGGTCCAGAGTGCAGAAGATGTGCGCGTCGTTGAGCTGGATGGCCCGTACCCGGGTCAGCCCGCCGAGCACGCCGGAGAGCTCGGAGCGATACATGCCACCCAACTCGGCCATGCGCAGGGGCAGTTCGCGGTAGCTGTGAGAGCGGGAGCGGTAGATCACGGCGTGATGAGGGCACAGGCTTGGCCGCAGGACGACCTGCTCGCTGCCGAGGTCCATCGGGGGGAACATGTCGTCGCTGTAGTGCGCCCAGTGCCCGGAGATCTCGTACAGTTCCCGCTTGCCGAGGACCGGGGAGTACACGTGGCGGTACCCGGCTCGCCGCTCGGCGGCGCGGATGTACTCCTCCAGGGTGTGCCGTACGGTCGCACCGTCGGGCAGCCAGTACGGCAGGCCTGCGCCGATCAGCGGGTCGGTGTCGAACAGGCCCAGTTCACGGCCGAGCTTGCGGTGGTCATGCATGGCGGTCTCCTCGCGGACATCGGGCGAGTGACGGCAAGGCGAAGCCCCGGGGCACTCGCCCCGGGGCTTCGGACTAAGACATCAGTCAGCGCGCCGGGACACTCTCCGGCGTCGTCGTCATAGCAGCGCGCTTCATGCCGCAGACGGTAGCAGGCCGTAGCGATGTCCACACGGTCATTTCTCGTCAGGGGCGCCCGGGTCACGCAGAGGTCGCAGCCCGCCCGGCGGGTCGGGAAGTTGGGAAGGCGCCGCAGTCGGCGGTGCGGTCGATGCGCCACATCTTCTGGTGGGGTAGATCTGCCAACTGCGGTGCTACACGAACCCCAGCGAGCGTGAGCAGGCCGCACACGATGCCGCTGTACGACGCGGTGTCGGTGACGATCACGGCCAGCCTGCAGAGCAGCACACTGCCGGTTCCATCGTCACCTCACCCCGACTCCATGCCCGGCCTTAGAGCTTGCGCAGGTGGGCGAGGGCCCCTGGGGCAGGCTGAGCCGTGGCCGACGGGATGGGATCATCACATCGCGCGGTGGGCGAGGCGGAGCAGGCCGCTGCGCATCCGCTGTTCGCCGAGTTCCGGCAGGAGTGCGGCGACGTGATCGGCTGCCAGGGCGGCGAGCAAGGCGTGGGCTGTGTGATCGGGGTCGGGTGCGGTGGCGAGCAGGATCGCCACATGGCGATGCCAGAACCGGTAGGCCCCGATCCTGTATCGGGCTCCGGGGGTGGCGGTCTCGGACATCCGGACCAGCGCCAGGTGCTCCAGCAGGTAGTCGAGGTAGGCGTCGAGGAAGGCGGCCAGGCGCTCGTCGGCTGGGGCCCCGGGGCCGAGTGGGGGCGGCCCGTGCAGGACCGCCTCCTGCAGCACGCGCTCGCGGGCGTCCAGCAGGGCGGCAGCCAACCCTGACTTGTCACCGAACCGGCGGAACAGGGTGCCCTTGCCGACGCCGGCGGCTGCGGCAACCTGATCCATGGACACCGCCTCGACGCCCTGCTCGGCGAACAGCCTGGCAGCTGCCTCCAGCACCGCGGCCCGGTTTCGGGCCGCGTCCGCACGCTCTTTGGGCGGCGGCGTCTGCAGCAGTTCCAGCGGCATTGCAGAACCGGACCGCAGTCCGTTATCGTCGTGAGCCATAACAGGACTGTAGTCCGATTCCCTTGGAGGCAGTGACATGACCGCACTCATCACTCGCGACGAGCTGGCAGCAGCGATCGAGGCCGGCGCCGTGACCGTCGTCGACACGCTCGGCGGCGCCTACTATGCCCAGCAGCACCTGCCCGGCGCCCTGGCGCTGATCCCGGCCGACGTCGACGCCCAGGCGCCCGGCCTGCTCCCCGACCGCGACGCCGCGATCGTCACGTACTGCTCCAACCCGGCGTGCCCCAACAGCGGACAGGTCGCCGATCGACTCAGCGCCCTCGGCTACACCGACGTCCGCAAGTACCGCGAGGGCATTCAGGACTGGGTCGAGGCCGGCCTCCCTACCGAAACCGCCTGACCTCCGTCCCGGGGCGAAGACTCCGTACGGAGTCTTCGCCCTTCCTGGCGATCGCCGCTACGAACGCCGCGCAGCCGCGATCAACGCCTTCTTCGATCTCGCCGATGTGATCCTCACCGTCCGCAGCCTCATCCGACGCGCCTGGACAACCCGCAGCTGGCACAACCGACCGAAACGGCGCCCTTGAACTCGACTGTCTGCGCGACTTCTTAGGCGGGGCGCTTGGCCATGACGACCAGGCCCGGTCCGGATTGCTCATCTGCGGGGAGGCGAAGTTCGGCGACCGGGCGCAGTCCGGCCTGCTCGATCAGGTCCACGAGCTGTTCCGGCCGCCATTTGTGCGTCGTCCAACGAACGGGTACACCTCCGTAGGCCTCGGTGCGCACCGCGTCTTCGTCGCCGACGTGCGTTGCGGTGATGAAGTGGCCGCCCGGCTTCAGGGCGCGCGCGAACATGGCGAGGACCTGAGGAAGGACGTCGCGAGGGAGGTTGAACAGTGACCACCACCCGAGCACGCCGCCAAGGGAGGCTTCTCCAAGGTCGAGGTCGGTGGCTGAGGCAACGCTGAAGCGGCATTGCGGATGAAGACGGCGGGCGTTTTCGATCATGCGGGGTGAGAGATCGACTCCGGACACGTCGAGTCCGCGTTCGGTGAGGTAGGCGGTCACCGTTCCGGGCCCGCAGCCGACGTCGAGGACGGGCCCAAGCTCGCTCACGGTGTCAGCGAAAGCGTCGATTGACGCCTTGAGCCATGGGTGGCTACGGATGTCACCGAATCCCGTCGTCACCACCATGTGGGCGTAGTTGTCAGCAACGCGGTCATAGGACTCACGGACCACGTCGAGATCGGCTGGGCGGTCAATACGGTGTGCGCGCATCAGCCAACAATAGGACGGCGGCCGCGAAGAGCATCGGTGCAGCCGTTGGCGCTGCGACCGGTCACGGTCCGGCTGTTGTAAGGGTGCTGACGGTTCCGTACTCGCGGCGGCCCTTGCGCCGGGCCGGGATGTCCTGGGTTCCGGCGAGGCGTTGGCAGCGGGCGAGGACCTTCTGAGGGCCAAGGAAGCGGAGGCGGCCCTGCGGCGGGGCGGTGACCCCGCCGTCCCAGCCATGCACCTGCGCTTCCTCGATCAGTTCGCCGACGTCACCCCGGGCCAGGTCCACGGAGCGCGCATTCATACCTCTGAGTGAGGTCGGTCGGGTACGAGGGGGGCGGATGCCGAGAACTGCCTAGGGTGACTCCTGGAGTGGCGGGCAGCCGCTCCGATCGGCACGTCGACTCATGTACGGGAGCTTGTGTGTCGCAGCAGCAGGCGCAGCAGCACACGACGTCACTCCGGCTCCGCCTCCGGTACCGGTTCGACCATCTGGTCTCGGGGGGAACGACCGCGCTCATCGGCTGGCTCTCCCTGGCCTGCCTCGCCGTCGTCGTCCCGGCGAGCGTGGTCCTCGTCTGGTCCGACCGGGCCGCTCCGGCCACGCTCGCCGGCCGGCTCACGGCCGTGTGGGTCAGCGTCGGCCAGACGCTGAAGATCGGGGGTGCGGTCGGATCCCCGCTCTACGTGCTGGCCTCCGTCTCGCTCGCGCTGGTGGCGTTGCTCTTCGTATCGACCCTGGTCAGTGTGATCACCACGGGCATCAACCAGCGCATCATGTCGCTGCGCCTCGGTCACTCCACCGTGCTGGAGACGCGGCACACCGTGGTCTTGGGATGGTCGGACCAGGTCTTTCCCGTCATCGGGGAGCTGGTGGCCGCCAACGCGAACCAGCGCCGCTCCGCCATCGCCTTGCTCGCCCCGCAGGACAAGGTGTGGATGGAGGACGAGATCTCCATCCGCGTCGGCGACAGTGGCCGGACGCGGATCATCTGCCGCAACGGGAGCACCACCGATCCCTCCGAGCTGTGCCGGGTGAGTCCGCGTACGGCGAAGGCGGTGCTGGTGCTGCCTCCCACCGGTGACACCGGTGACGTCCAGGTGGTGAAGACCCTGCTCGCCCTCGACGCGGCCGGCCCCGGCGCAGGTGAGGGGGAAGCGGTGGTGGTCGCCGCCGTCCGAGACTCCCGCAGCCACATGACCGCCAGGCTGGCCGCCGGGCCCACGGGGCACGTCCTGTGCGTCGACGACATCGTCGCCCGGCTCCTCGTTCAGACCGCCCGGCAGCCCGGCCTCTCCCTCGTCTACTCGGAGTTGCTGGATTTCGAGGGCGACGAGTTCTACCCGGTCGCCGCCGAGGGCCTCGTGGGGCATGCGTTCGGCGAGGCTCTGCTGTCGTTCGCCACGTCCTCGGCGGTCGGCCTGCTGCACGCCGACGGGAGCGTCACCCTCAATCCGGATCCGGGGGCGGAGATCGGCCCCGCCGACCGGATCATCGTCATCTCCCAGGACGACGACACGGCCGTACGGGCGGACGTGGCCTCCCATGTCGACGAGGACGCGATCGTGACGGCCGGGCCCGGTCTCGCCCAGGCCGAACGCCTCCTCCTGCTCGGCTGGAACCGCCGCGCCCCGCTCGTCATCGAGCAGCTCGACCAGTACGTGAGCCCGGGGACCAGCCTGGACGTCGTGGCACTCGGCGAGTACGCCGCCACGCCCGGCGCCCGCGCCGTCACGGAAGCGCTGTCCCGCCTCGAAGTCTCCTTCCGCGAGGGGGACATCACCGACCCGCGCACCCTGGCCAAGCTGGACGTGACCTCGTACCACAGCGTGATCGTGATCGGTGAGACGGAGCCCTGGGTCTCCGGCGCGGCCTCGGCCTCAGGCTCAGCCTCGGCCTGGGCCTGGGACGCGGCCGTTGCCCCCCTCGCTCCGGTGGTGACGGATCCGGAGGCGCGGGCTGACGACAGGACTCTGGTCACCCTGTTGCATCTACGGGCCATCGGGGACGCCGCGCAGCGGGAACTCGCCCTCACCACCGAGATGTCCGACGACTGCAACCGGCTCCTCGCACCCGCCCGGGAAGGCGCCGACTTCATCGTGAGCGGCAGGCTGATCAGCCTTCTGATGACCCAGATCTCGGAGAGCCCGTACCTCGCCGAGGTCTTCGAGGAGCTGTTCAAGGCGGAGGGCCACGAGTTCCACCTCAAGCCGGCCGCGGACTACGTCCGGGCCGGTCATGAGGTCTCGTTCGCCACCGCCGTCGAGTCGGCGCGGCGGCGCCGGGAATGCGCGGTCGGGTACCGGCTGCGCGCGCGGGGCGCCACGGGCCCCGACTACGGGGTGCGGATCAACCCCGACAAGCGGCAGAGGGTCCGGTTCTCCGAGGAGGACTGGCTGATCGTGCTCGCCGAGAGCTGACGGCGCCGCCGGGGCGGCCGTGGCCGGACGCTGCGGAGCTATTGGCGGGCCCTGTTCCTGCCCGGCCCGGGCGAGGGCCGCCTTTGAGGCCCGCTTCCCGAACCGCCAGCGCGACGGCGGTGGCCGCGTGGTGGAAGACTTGCACCGTCGGGTCATCCGCCTCGGCCTGGAAGCGCTCGCCAAGGACTTCGGCTACCGGCTAGCCGGCGGGTACGCGGTCCAGGCCCTACGACTTGTCAGTCGGATCAGTGATGAATGTTGATCTCTTCACTCCGATCGGACCGGCCGAGGGCGAGCTGCCGCAGGCGATCGACCGCCTCGCCGCGGCGTACGAGGCCCGTCCTCCATCTGGACGCCTTGGCAGCCGCCAAGACCGGCGCCCTGTTCGGCCGGGCCCAAGTGCGTGATGCCATCGACATCGGCGTCCTCCTCCGAGCCGGCTACAGCCGAGCCCGTCTGCTCGAACTCGCCGCTCGGAACGAGGCCGAACCAAACCTGTCCGAGTACGCCTCCGCCCTCACCCCCCAAACGGCCGCCGCAATCCGACGCCGGTTCGACCAGCCCCAGCTCACGTTGCCGGGCAATCAAGCGCCGACAGGGTCGTCCGTCATCCCGCGCAGGTAGCGGTCGATCGCGGCGAAGGTCGCTTCCGGCTGTTCCAGCTGGGGCAGGTGTCCTGCCTCGGGGATGACTTCCAGCCGGCCCCTGCCGAAGGCTTCGGCGTACGCGGCTCCGTAGGCGGGGGTGACGATGCGGTCGCTCTCACCCCAGAGCAGGAGGGCGGGAACATCGACGCGCCGCAGACGGCGGAGCAGCTTCGGGTCGTGCATGTAGGGGTCACCGGCGAGGACGCGCAGAGTAGCCATGTTGTCGCGCTGCAGGGCGACTTGAGCGGCGGGGAGCATCTCGGGGTCGCGGTGGAAGCGGGCCGAGTCGTGCCAGGCGTACTCGGCCACGCCGAGGGCGTCGAGCGCGAAGAACTCCCTGATCGGCTCGGTCTCGACGTGGACTCCGACGGGGTCGATCAGGACGAGCCCCGTGATGATTCCGCCAGTGTCCCGTACGGCCATCTCCGCGGCGGTCCAGCCGCCGACCGAGGAGCCCACGACCAGGACGTCACGCAGTCCGCGGTCTTGGAGGTGGTGCAGGTAGGCGACGGCGAGATCGTCGATGCCGGTCAGCCATCCGGGGCGGGGGGTACCGTCCCATCCCGGGTGTACCGGCGTGATGGCATGCGCGGTCCGTGCGAGGTGGGACGAGAGTCCGGCGACCGTGGCCGGTCCCCCACCACCGTGAAGGATCAGGCAGGGCCTGCCGGTTCCGGCTTCGGTCAGGTTGAGGGACAGGTCCGGGTACAGGGCGACGCTCTTGTTTGAGGACATGCCCAGACCATAACTAAGCTTGTTTATATAAACAAGCTTAGTTATGCCCTAGGATGGGGCCATGCCCGATGAACTGCAGGTCCTTGGAAGAGCGGTGAAGCAAGCCCAGTACAAGCAGCACCGAGCGCTGGACAGCCGCCTCGGCGCCGCCGGCACGACACTGGCTCAGTGGGACGCCCTCCGCGCGATCAGCCGGGCGCCCGGGGCGCCGGCTCGCGCCCTGGCCGCGGCGACGTTCCAGAGCGAGCAGGCCTTCGGTACGCTCGCCGGCCGATTGGCGGCTCTATGCCTGATCGACCGCAGGCCGGGCCGTGGCCGACGTATCGAGCACTACCTCACCCCCTCCGGCGAAGAGGTCCTGAGCACAGGCCATCGGATCGCCGACGAAGTCCTCACCTCGTGCTACTCGCCCCTGTCCCCGGCCGAGCGCACCACGTTGCTCGACCTGCTCCAGCGCATCGGCGACGGCGCGGGCGCCCCAGCCGACCGGTGACGCCCACGGTACGGTGGCGCCTGACACTCAGCCACCGCCGGTCGCCGGAAAGTGCGCAGCAGGTTTCGGCCGTAGGTACGTCCGATGGCCGCGTAGAGCGGCGGAAGATCGACTTCCGGGGTCACGGCCGCTCCGCGAGACTGAGGAAGGGCGGCCCCTGAAGGAAAGCTGAGGTGCGTGGTGGCGGAGTCGGAGGATGCCCTGACCATCCGCCATGTCGCGGAGCGGCTGATGAAGGCCCACCCCGAGCTGGACGCCGAACTGGTGGAAAGCTCAGTTCGGACGGCGTACGACGAGCTCAGGTACGCACGTGTGCGTACCTACCTGCCGGTCCTGATGGAGCGCAGGGCCAAGGACCTGCTGCCCTCAGACGACGAGCAGACGGACCACCGTACCTGACGGTCGACGGGTGAGCGCCCTCCGCATGCCGATGCCGGTCTGGGGATCGCGAGCCGACTACGCCGGGGTACGTCAGACCCGGCGATCGAGCCTGGGATCAGCGGTGTGTTGCGGGGACCCCAGGCGCGGCCGGCCCGAAAAGAGACGGGTGGCCCATGGTCACCCGGTGGTCCTGGCCGCGCCACCAAGGGCTGCCCTTTCTCGGTGCACAGGCGGTTGTCACCGCCAGCGGCCAGCCAAGGGGTCTGACGGAGTGATCTCTACCGGTCCACCGGTCCAGACGGTCATCCCATCGCGAGCTGTGCAAGCCCCACCCATGTTGCCGTTCACGGCTCGGTCCGCTCGGAGCCCGAGCTGGTCGTGCTCAGGCGGCCGTTTCACTGGGCTCGAGGACGGCCTCGACATCGACCGTGACATCGACCATGGGGCTGACGACCACTCCGCCGCGGTCGATCACATCGTTCCAACTCACCCCGAAGTCATGTCGGTTGATGCGCGCCGTGGCAGAGAACCCGGCGCGTCGCCTGGGCCCGAGGTCCCGCCCCTCCTCCCACCACGGGGTATCCCACCGTCCCAAGTAAGTGACGTCGAAGGTTACGGGGCGCGCCACGCCTCGTACCGTGAGATCTCCCATGACCTCGAACTCGGTTCCGCTCACCTGGTGAATGCGCGACCCGACGAACGTCCACGTCGGGTGGTGCTCGACGTCGAAGAAATCAGCACTGCGGAGGTGGGCGTCGCGCTCAGGCTGACCGGTGTATATCTGGGTAGCGTCGACGGTCGCCTCGACGCGCGCCTTCTCCGGCTCGTCGGGATCGACCTCCAGCAAGCCGTGCACGTTCTTGAGCTGCCCGCGCACGTAGGTGACCATCATGTGCCTGGCGCGGAACTCCGCCCCGGTATGACCGGGCTCGAAGAACCATTTGGTCATGGCCATGCGCGCCCCTGACTTGCCATTTCAACCACATCGCCGGTGTTCGCTCACGCCGTCGGCGATGAGGGAGACGCCGATGCCCAGCATCCAGATGTCCTTGGCCAGCGCGATTCCCTGCTCGGTCGGGCGCAGGCTGCTTTCCTGCCGCATCCCGGGCGTACGAAGGTAGAGCCCGAGGGTGCCGGCTGAAAATGCGGTCAGCGCAACCCCCGCGACAGCGGCAGGGACGACCGGCAGGAGCAGCGCGGTGGCAATAGCGATCTCCCCGGCCGAGACCAGCCGGACGAACTTCTGGGCATCGCACTTGCCCAGGAACGGGTAGGTAGTGGCGGCGAACTGATGCAGCCTCTCGGCGGTGGCCTCGTCCGCACCCCGTTTCGAGAGCCCGGAGTTCAGGAAGAACGTGCCGACCGTGAGCCTGAGCGGAAGTTGCCGCGCTGCCGAACGCCATACCGATCCGGATGCCATGCCGAGCCTCCCAACATTGACCCCACCTACCACCCTGCCATCCGTTCGAACCATGTCAAACGGGGATCGATCACCCGTCTGGTCCCGGAACCCCTGGACCAGGTCAGTGCGGGTGACGCCTCGGCTCATGGTGGCGCGGCTGACGGCCGTCCTCGCCGAGCGGGAAGGCCACGCCGACCAGAGCCAGGCCAGCGTCCGAGACCGAAGGCAGGGCGAGGAGATCATCCGCCTCCGATGCCAGCTCAAGGGCATCCGACAAGAACGTCACCGACTCCAGCCATGTGGATGGGTTGGCCGGAGTGCCTCCCTGCGTGAGCTGTGGGCAGGGCGTCCTGCAGCCGTCCGCCCCGGGCTGCGGCCGTGGCGACGCGCGGCCCGAGACGGTGCGGATTACCCCACCTGCTGGCAGCCGTACCGCGGGTAGATCTGCCTCAGCAGGGAGGTGGCCTGCGGGGTAGTGGTGACCGTGAAGACCGGCCCCCCGTTGCAAGACCACCTGGTAGTCACCAGGGGAGCAGCTTCAGCCGAGGACGGCAGAAGAACGCCGCCGACGACCAGGCAGCCGGCGAGTGCCGTCAGGCACCTGCGATATGTGACCCGCCACATGTCTCTCACCACTTTTCATGAGGTCCGGCACTCAGAGACCGGACGGACATAGAGGATTATTTCGGCAGTAGGTGGAGATGCCGACATTTATGTGCTGAACGGGTGCGGAAGGCACACGGGTGGCTGCGGCCACCTCTGAGGGGGTGGCGGTGGCGGGGCCCGCTCCCTGCTCGGGCAGCGAGAGACACCGGCCCCGGCACCCAGTAGGCTCAAGGTCGGGGTGTCATCCCAGGCTCCTGCGCGGGCTGTACGGGGGCGGGAGACGCTTCCAGCGCCTCCCGCCGCCACGGCATCTGCGAGTCCGGCCGATAGACCTGTGTCGAGCGTGCGGTGTGTTTCAGGCCGCGCTGCAAAACATCGCGCATGTGCTTCTCACCGACGATGAAGTCCGCGTATGCGGCCGCACAGGACAGGTAGACCATGTCGGCCAGGTCATTCGATCTCCACGTCGCGCCCTTGTTGAGGTGCTGGCTTCAGCCCGGGGAGCGGATCAAGCCGTGTGCACTTCCAGGGCGGTCCGCACCGCGGATTCCAGGGCTCCCTCGATCCATGCGGGCTTGATGGAGGTGTGGCAGCCGGCGAAGTGCAGGTTGCCCTCGGCCTTGCGGACGTGGGGGAAGAGCTCGGTGTGCTGGCCGGGCAGCAGTACGGACGCCTCACCGTAGGCGTACGGGTCGCGCATCCAGGACTGGGTGCGGCCGACGCCGGTGTAGAACACCTCGATGCGCTGCCCGAACACTTCCTGGACCCCGGCGAGGGCGCGCGGGTAGCGCTCCTCGTCGTCCAGTGAGTCCCACTTCAGGGCGTCGTCCGACCAGCTGTAGGAGGCGAGGATGACGCCGCCGGGGCTGCCTTCGACGGGGTAGGAGGGCTGGAACATGAAGCGGTTGGGGTTGTCGGTGGCCGAGCCGCCGCCGATGACGCCGGCCGCCTCGGGCTGGTCGCGGGAGACCACGCGGCAGGCGGCGTAGTGGGAGCGCTGGCCCCTGGAGATGTGGCCCTCGGGTACGGAGTCGTGGGCGCCCATCAGTGTTCCGTCCGACGGGCTCTGCCCGGTCTGGTACTTCCGGTACAGGCCGGGTTGCACGGCCTCGAGCTCGCGCTTCCAGTCGGCCTCGTCGAACTCCCACCAGCGGCGGCTGAATTCGAGCAGCACCTTGGTGGCGGCGTCGTAGTGCAGCTCGGTGACCGCGCGCCGCTTGCCGTAGGAGAGCGCGGGGGCGATGGGGATGTGGCGCAGTCCGGAGAAGGGGACGGTGATGATCGCGGTGTCGGCGGTGAAGGTCTCGCGCCGCACGGGGCTGCCGCCGCGGCCCTCGGAGACGGTTTCGACGGTGACCTTGCCCTCGCCGTGGGTGATGCGGGTGGCGCGGCGGTCGAGCCGTACGAGGTCCTTGACGCGCGCGTACAGCGCGTCGGCCAGGGTGGCGGTGCCGTCGGGCAGTTCGTAGAAGGCGGTGTCGGGGCTGATCAGCGAGGCGCCGATGAAGCTGTGCACGAAGGCGAGGTGCAGGCGGGAGGTGAGGTTCTCGACGGTTCCGATCAGGTCGATGGTCCGTTCGTCGAGCTTGGCCTCCTCCGTCAGGAATCGATACATCGACATGTGGCCGTAGCGCTGGATGACGCGCGCCCAGCCCTCGACGAGTTCCTTGTCCTTCTTGCCCTCGATCTCCTTGCGTACGGGGGCGAAGGCGTCGCGGACGATCTGCGAGGCGGGGACGGATTCGTACGCCTTCGGGACGCCGAAGGAACGATTGAGCACCTGTGGGGCGCGCGCGTAGTCGGCGCGGCGGACGCGGATGCCGTTGACGTAGATCCACGTCCGGTAGGCGGGGCGGCCGGCCCCGTCCACGTCGACGAGGTGGAAGCGCCGGCGCTTGAGGCCGAGGCCGTCCATCAGTCCGGTGACCAGCGGGTGGCTGTCGGGGATGCGCATCGCGCCGGCCTCGGCGTACTGCTTCGGGTCGGCGAAGGGCTGGGCGGCGTTTTCGTGGCCGCCGGTGCGGAAGGTCTTGATCCGGCCGCCCACCCGGTTGGCGTTGGCCTCGATGACGGTGACCTGGTGGCCGGCCTCGCGCAGGAGGTGGGCGGCGGTGAGGCCGGCCGGCCCGGCGCCGACGATCAGCACCTTCTTGCCGGGGCGGCGCGAGCGGGGCAGGCCGTTCTTCAGGAGGATGTCGGCGTAGCGCGGTACGAGCGGCTGGTCCTCGTCGTCCCGTACGAGGATGGCCCGGGCGATCGTCAGGCAGGAGGCCCAGTCGGCGACCGCGGCTGCGGGGACGGCCTGCGAGGGTTCGGCGGAGGTGACGGCGACCGTCAGCGCGCCGGCTCCGGCGACGGCGGCCGCTCCGGCGATGACGGTACGGCGGGAGGGGTGGCGGGAGGGCGCCGGTGAGGGCTCGCCGGGGGTTCCGGGAACTTCAGGGGTTCCGGAGTTGGCATCGGGATCCATGATCATGGCCCAACTCTTGCGGCCCGCCCGGGCCCGAACGGCCAGAATGCGCCCGCGCGGGCAAGTACCACCCGGACGTGCGTCGCGCGCCGCCCCGTGCTGACGAACTGAGGTTCGCACGGGCGCCACTCCCCTCCCCTCCCCTCCCCTGGGGTCGTGAGGGGCATCGAACGCGGAGCAACTGGCGGCGATGGTGCCGATCCCCGCATGCGCGCGGAGTACCTGCACAGTTCCTGACCTGGGACTCTATGCGGGCGATGCGGCATTCTCGAGCACTTGCAACGGAATCCGGCAATCGGGCCATGGCTCCTGTTCCAGCGCGGTGACCGCACACAGCCCACAAGGGTCCGCCACCGGCCGGCGGCTGCCCCGGCCAAGCCTAGGAGCACCGCGGACCGGCCGGGTAACCCCACGAACCCGGCGACCGAGGCGTCCGGCATCGCGGCGCCTCTATCGCCTGGGGGCTCACTTGGACGGGGGTCGCGGCTGTGGTCGGCATCAACGCGGCGCGGATCGTCCCGCCGTCCACGACGGCGGGGCGGTGCGGCCCGAGCTCCTCCGCCGGACGCGCTCGTCGGGCGCGTTCATCGGGCGCGGCCGCTCGCCGCCTCTTCACGAACCGAAACGACAACTTTTGTGCGTTTTTTTGCAACCTTGGGGGTCATGAAGTGCATCAGAAGAAGGGAGAACCCCTACCCGTTCGGCCCCGCAAGGGCAGCCGCAATTGTTCGGAGCGAAGTTCGTGCACGAGTACCCGCAGCAGCCCAAGCGATCCCGTAAGAACGTGTGGATCGGCTCCGCGGTGGCCGTGGCCCTGCTCGCCGGCGGGGGCGCCGGGTGGATCCACTGGAAGACGGACTGGTTCGACGGGAACGGCGAGGCCGTCAGCTACGGGAAGCCCCCCGCCGCAGCGGACAAGGAGGCGGGCGGCAGCGGGAACCGGGCCGCCGCGCCGAGCGGGGATCCGGACGTGTCCCTCCCCGCCGGGCCGTTCGCCGACTTCAAGCAGACGGTCAAGCTGGAGGACGGCACCCGCATATCCAAGGCCCGGGTGAAGGGCCCCAAGTCGGGCTTCGAGGGCAACGTCTGGGTGTGGACGCCCAAGGAGTACGACCGGCCGGAGTACGCCAAGAGCGCCTTCCCGGTCATGATCGCGCTGCCCGGGGGCAACGGGAACGCCGACAACTACTGGGCGACCATGCCGCAGCTGGGCCTGCAGAAGGCCGTCTCCGAGGGCGCCGCGACCGGCAAGAGCCTCCCCTTCATCCTGGTCATGCCGATCCTCAACCCGGACAGCAAGTACTACTACGACGGCTCCGACATCCCCGGCCAGGCCAAGATGGGCACCTGGATCGGCGAGGACATACCCGACCTCGCGCAGGCCAACTTCCGCACCTACAAGTCCCGCGACGGCTGGGCCTTCATGGGCAACTCCTCCGGCGCCTTCGTCGGCCTGAAGCAGCTCCTGCAGAAACCGGACCGGTTCCGGGCCGTGATCGCCAACGGCGGCGAGATCGTCCCGGACTCCCCGCTGTGGAAGGGCCACCAGGCGGAGATGGACGCCAACAACCCCGAGAAGCTCGCCCCGAAGCTGATCAACGGCAAGGGTCCTGAGGTGAACGTCCTCTTCCAGTACGGCACCAAGGAAGGCGGCCGGGACCGGATGGAGAAGTTCCAGCAGCAGTACGGCAAGGGCCCGGTCAAGGTCACGATCCACGAGATCCAGGGCGGCGACCACAACGGCTGGGACTACGTCCGGGGCATGAAGGAAGGTCCCCTGGAGCAGCTCAGCAAGCTGATGAAGGGACCGAAGCCGCAATAGGGGTGCGCCTGGGGTTCAGCGTGGCCGCAGTCTGTCGAAGACGCCCTTGAAGATCCGCTGCCGGGGCAATGGACTCCGGCAGACCCAGCTCACCTTCGACCCGCCACGTGCCCACTGTCCGGAGGACCACCGTGCACCCCACCTCACTGCCGCTCGCCGCCTACAGCGCCGCCATCGCCTTGGACGAACCGTTTCGACCCGACCCCGGCCATGACCCGGATGACCGGTCCGCCGACCTGGTCCGAGAGGCGCTCGGCCTGCTGGGCGACGACCCGGTGGCGGTGAGGGTCGGGCTGCGCCCCGGCGCAGTGGACCGGATCGACGATGCCGCCGCCCGGCGGCTCCTGCGCGCTGTGCTGACGGTCCGGCAACCGGGCCCGCTGCCCACCGGGACCGTCCGCGTACTCGACGCGCTCCTCACCGGCGAACGCCTGGCACGCGACACCACCGACGCAGCCTCGCTGCCCACCGTCCGCGACACGCTTCCCCACGCCACGTACCAGGCCGCCGACCGTACGGCGCTGTGGCAGGGCGACATCACCACCCTCGGCGCGGACGCCGTCGTGAACGCCGCCAACAGTGCCCTGCTCGGCTGCTTCACCCCGATGCACCCGTGCATCGACAACGCCCTCCACGCCGCGGCCGGCCCCCGCCTGCGCGCCGACTGCCACGCGATCATGTCCCTGCAGGGCCACCCGGAGCCGACCGGCACCGCCAAGATCACCCGCGGCTACCACCTGCCCGCCCGCTACGTCCTGCACACCGTCGGCCCGATCGTCGACGGCCCCGTGCTCCCGCAGCACCAGCAGGCACTGGCGGCCTCGTACCGTGCCTGCCTCGACCTCGCCGCCGAAGTGGGCGGCATACGCAGCGTCGCGTTCTGCGGCATCAGCACCGGCGTCTTCGGCTACCCCAAGACGCCCGCCGCCCGCACCGCCCTGAACACCGTGGCCGAATGGCTCGACCTCCACCCCGGACGGCTCGACCGCGTGATCTTCAACGTGTACGCGGACGACGACCTCGCCGTCTACCTCCAGGCACTGACCGAAGGGCCCCAGCCCCGATGAACCAGCCCGCCTTCGACCTGGAAGCCGCCGCAGGAACGATACGCACCCGGCTCGGCGCGGCCGACCGTGTGGGGACCGCCCCGGCCGGCACCGCACCCGCCTGCTCATCCTCGAATTCGGCGCCGGATGCAACACCCCTGGCGTCATCCGATGGCCGGGCGAACACCTCACCCGCCATATCCCGCACCCACGCCTCGTACGCGTCAATCCCACCCGCTCTGAGACCCCCGCCGACCTCGCCAGCCGGACTTTGCCCGTCCCCGGCGGAGCCGACCACCTGCTCGACGCACTCACCGTGCCGCACCCGGCCGCCGACCCTACGGTGGCACCATGAGCGATCCGGAGAAGAACAAGGCCGCGGCGAAGGCGTTCTACGACCTGATGTTCAACCAGTGCCGCCCCGCCGAGGCCATCGACCGGCACGTCGGCGACACCTACATCCAACACAATCCGCACGTCGGCGACGGCAAACAGGCGTTCATCGACTACTTCGAGCGCATGGCCGCCGAGTACCCGGGCAAGCGGGTGGAGGTCAAGCGCGCCTTCGCCGAAGGCGACCACGTGATCCTGCACTGCCACCAGACCTGGCCCGGCGAGGAGTACGCCGGCATCGACATCTTCCGTTTCGACGCGGGCGGCAAGATCGTCGAACACTGGGACGTCCTCCAGGTGATCCCACCCACCTCCAAGAACGACAACACCATGTTCTGATCGCTGGCTGGGACGTCACTCGCCGGTTGGCGCGCGCCCGGGCCGTCTTCAGCGTTGCGCTCGATGTGCAGCTGAGCGACGAAGAGAACGCGGCGATCGACTCCCTGTGTGAACAGGACGGTTCTTCGGCGATCCCGAGGAGGACCAACGTCGGCCTCGCCTGTCTCTTCGGAATCCGCAACTCCTACAGCTTCCGCCCCTGGCTGGGGGCCCACGCACGGAGCACCCCTTCGGGGAGGCAGGTACAGCACTGAGCGGATGCGGTGAAGCGCGCTGCTGTTCCCACGCCGTCCGCGCTGGTCGCGAGCCCGGACGGGGAAAGGATCAGCACCCGACTTCGCCGTAGCCGCTTAGCTCCAGCTCGACCGTTGCCGCAACCAGCGGAGTGCAGCTTCGCCCTGGGCCCCCTGAAACTCGCGCAGAGTCGGCAGCCCCGGTGGCGCAGCCTGGACGGACTGGTGAATGAAATAGCCGGCGATGGCGATCAGCACCGTGGTCACGTTCTCCGGATGAGCGCCCTGAGCGTCAAGGTGGTCATCAAGAAGGCCAACAAAGCGGGAGTCGAGGAGCACACGGCGTTGTCCGCTGCCCACCCTGGTGGAGCACGCTACGCCGGGCCCGTAGTCCACGGCCAGTCGGCCTGGCGGCCGGCCTCGATGAGGCCGATCAGCCGGAACGCGGTGTCCGTGAGGCCGCCGAAGGTGTGCCGGTGGGGGCCCGCGGGGCCGTGCGCGGGCTGGTACCCCGCCAGGTTCCAGGTGTAGACCGGGATCTCGGCCGGAACCGGTTCGGCCGGCCCGCGGCGGCCGCCGCGAGGCGCGGACGCGGCCTGCTCGTCGGTGACGATCAGGACCCGGTCGTGCTCCCGGTAGTGGGCGCGTACGGCCTTCGTGGTCTCGGTGCCTCCGAGACTGTGGAACCGTTTCAGCACCTCGAGCACCGGCTCCCCCGCCTCGAACCGCACCTCCGCGCTGGACCAGCCGAACTCCACCAGGTCCGCCTGCTCGGCGCGCATCGCCAACGCGGCACCGAACACGGCCGCCGCATCCGCCCGCTTCAGCTTGGACCGCTCCGAGACGGTGTCCCAGAACATGGAGTCGGAGCGGTCCACCAGGATCAGCGTCCGGCCGGGCAGGACCGGTACGTTGGCCAAGGAGTGGCCCAGCGCCCGTTCCAGCGGGTCTGCCCAGCGCGGCGACGGCGCGTGCCGGTGGGCGGCCAGGTAGCGGAAGGGGAACTGCCGGGACCGGGCGACCTCGGCGGCGTCCGCGATCCGTGCGGCGACCTGGGCGGCCACCTCGTCCGAAACCCCTGCCTCGTCGAAGTTCCGCAGGTTCCGCAGGAGCGCCATGGGCCCCATCGAGGGGATCACGGCCTCCCAGACGGCCGCGTCCATCGGTCCGTGGAGCCAGCCCGCCAGGGCCTCCCAGGTCATACCCGCCGCGGCCAGCCGCTCGGCGCCACCCGGCCCGGTCACCACGGCCCGCCGCTCGTCCGCCGGCACCTCCATCAGAGCCCGGTGCGCGGTCAACAGCCGGTCGGAGACCGGCACGACCGCCTGCTCCGGGTGGTGGCGGCGGTCCAGGGCGTGCCGGAAGAGCGCGCCCTGCCAGGGCTTTTCCGGGTCGGGGGAAGCATGCACCAGGTTGAGCACGTCACCGAAGCGGAAGTCCTTGGATGCGGTGTCGTACTTCAGCAGGGAGCGGGAGGAGTACAGCCGGCGTACGGCGTCGGCGATGCCCCGCTTCACGGGCAGCGGCACGCTGCGCCCGTACACCAAGGTCCAGTGGGCGAGCATCTCTCCCGGCTCGTCGGCGCGCTGGAGCACCGAGTCGATCACGGACCGGTTGGACGGGCCCTCGGACGACCCCGCCTCGAGCCGGGCCCTAACGTACCGGGCGGCGCCCACCAGGGACGCCGTACGCATGTTGCCCTCGCTGCGAAGCCAGCGCAGCAGGCCGGCCGTCCATACGGGGTCCTCGACGGCGAGTTCACCCACGAGGCGGGCGTACCGGTCGTCGCGCTCGCGGCCGCTCTCGTAGAAGGTCTGCTGGGAGACGAAGTTCCCGACGGCCAGCAGGAAGAGCTCCTCCCGCGGCTCCCGTACGAAGGCCGGGCCGCCTTCGTACGTACGGAAGGGCCGCCCGGCGGGCCAGTGGTGGACATCCGGTGCGAGCGGCGTACGGGCGGCCGCGGAGACGGGCGGGGCCACGAGCATCTCAGACCAGACCTTGGAGACGCGTTGGGTGTAACGAGGCAGTGAATCCCCCCGGATCCAAAGGAACGGACGCCCCGGACACAAGGTCCGACGGGGCGAAGACGGACCGCGCCTGCCGAGATCAAAAAGGGGCGGCGGCGTCACTTGGTTGTCAGAGGAAGTAGCCGCAGCCGGGCGCATCGGAGGCGCGGTCGCACTGCCAACCTATGCGGCCCACTGAACCGCGCACCAGCGATTAAACGTCAGGCCTGTTCTGGGACCTCGGCCGGCCGTCGGGTTCATCCCCCGCGGGCGCGGGGAGCAGAGTTCCTGACCTGGAACTCTATGCGGGCGAAGCGGCGTTCTCGAGCGCTTCACCGAATCCGGCAATCGACCCATGCTCTCGTCCCAGGCATGGGGGGTTGTGCGTGGGGCGATGCGCACGACCTCCGGGAGGGGGCGGCGCGCTCGACGTTCGGGCCTTGCCGACAAGGGAAAGCACTTCTGGTTCCGTGGCCGCATCCGTAGGCCGATGGGACATCCGCCCGGGCCGACGCCGCGTACCCGTACGCGGCGCGCCACGGCAAAGGGCAAAGGCAAGGAGAACTCTCTCCTCGCCACTCTCAACTTATAGCGCGCTGGGGGGCTTGCCGCAAGACCCGGGTGGTGGCGCAGAATCGGCGGCCGAGGCCACAACCTGCGGAAATGGGGGCAGGCCGTGCGGGTGTTGTTGTCGACGTATGGGGGACGCGGTGACGTCGAACCAGTGGTGGGACCGGCAGTGCGGTCGCGAGCGCTCGGGGCGGTGGTGCGGGGGTGCGCGCCGCCCGACTCGTCAGAGGGAATGCAGCCAGGGATGAGTACGTGCTCGACAAGAAGCTCGACAGAGTTGGAGGCGGCGCCGGTGATTCGATCGGCCACCGCAGTGCAACGGGACACGGCTGCCTCGGAGGTATCGCGATGATCGAGCAGTACGTGTGGGATCTGCAGGAGGCCGACGAGACGCTGGTCGCGGTCGTCGGCGGCAAGGGCGCGCACCTGGGCGGGCTGTCGCGGATCGAAGGCATCCGCGTGCCGGGTGGCTTTTGCGTGACGACGGACGCCTTCCGGCGGATCATGGCGCAAGAGCCGTCGCTCGACGATCTGCTCGATCAGTTGTCGCGCGTGAACCCGGACGACCGGGAGGCGATCCGCACGCTCAGCGAGGAGATTCGTCGGACCATCGAGGGGGTCGCCATCCCGGGCGATCTCGCGGCGGCGATCACCCGCGCGCTCGCCCGGCTCGGCGAGCAAGCCGCTTACGCCGTCCGATCCAGCGCGACGGCAGAGGACCTGCCGACGGCCTCCTTCGCCGGCCAGCAGGACACGTACCTGAACGTGGTGGGGCCGACGGCGATCCTCGGGTACGTCAGCCGGTGCTGGGCCTCGCTGTTCACCGAGCGGGCCGTGATCTACCGCCAGCGCAACGGCATCGACCACCGTACGGTCCACATGGCCGTGGTCGTGCAGCAGATGGTCTTCCCGCACGCGGCGGGCATCCTGTTCACGGCCGACCCGGTCACGGGCAACCGTAAGGTCGCCACCGTGGACGCCGGTTTCGGCCTCGGCGAGGCCCTGGTCTCCGGCCTGGTGAACCCGGACGTCTTCAAGGTGCGACACGGCGAAGTCGTCGCCAAGGCGATCGCCGCCAAACAGCGTGCCGTTCACGCCCTGCCGGCCGGCGGTACGCAGGAGGTGGCGATCGACGCGCAGCAGCAGGAGCAGCCGGCGCTGACGGATGCGCAGGTCGTGCGGCTCGTGCAGCTCGGGCGGCGGATCGAAGCCCATTTCGGCCGCCCGCAGGACATCGAATGGTGCCTGGTCGATGACGGCTTCCAGATCGTTCAGAGCCGGCCGATCACGACGCTGTTCCCCGTCCCCATCCCCGAGAGCGGCGACCAGGAGAACCACGTCTACGTCTCCGTCGGTCACGGGCAGATGATGACCGACCCCATGAAGCCCCTGGGGCTGTCCATGTGGCAGCTGACGGCCATGGTGCCGATGCACGAGGCCGGTGGGAGGCTGTTCGTCGACGTCACCCGGCGCCTGGCCGCGCCCACGAGCCGCGCCGGTCTCCTGGACGTCCTGGGGAGAGGCGATCCGCTGATCAGGGACGCTCTGGAGACCGTCCTCGACCACGACGATTTCGTCCCGTCGCTCCCGGACCCGCTCCCAGACCCGCTCCCCGACGCGGGTACCGGCGGGCCGCCGGCCGGCGGCGCGTCCGCCCCGATCGAGACCGACCCGGCCATCGTCACCGAGCTGATCGAGCGCAGCCGGGTGTCCATCGCCGCCCTGGAGCGCGACATCCGGACGAAGACCGGACCGGCGCTGTTCGACTTCCTGTTGGAGGAGGCCTTCGAGGAGCACAAGCGAGTGCTCAGTGATCCGCTGAGCCTTCAGGCGATCATGGCCGGGATGGAGGCCACCTGGTGGCTCAACGACACGCTGCAGGAGTGGCTGGGCGAGAAGAACGCGGCTGACACGCTCACGCTGTCCGCCCCCGGCAACGTCACGTCGGAGATGGGACTGGCGCTGCTCGACGTCGCGGACGTGATCCGCCCCCAGTCGGAGGTGGTGGCGTTCCTGCAGGGCGTCGAGGAAGAGGGCTTCCTGGACGAGCTGGCGAAACTCGCGGGCGGGAGCGAAGCGCGCGACGCCATCGAGGCCTACCTCGACCGGTACGGCATGCGCTGCGTCGGCGAGATCGACATCACGAGGCCGCGTTGGCGCGAGCGTCCCACCACGCTCGTGCCCGTGATCCTCGACAACGTCAGGAACTTCGAGCCGGGGGCCGCCGAGCGGCGCTTCGAGGAAGGCCGGCGGAAGGCGCAGCAGAAGGAACAGGACGTGCTGTCACGCTTGCGGGCCCTGCCGGACGGGGAGCAGAAAGCCGACGAGGCCAAGCGGATGATCGACCGGGTCCGGACCTTCATCGGGTACCGGGAGTACCCGAAGTACGGCATCGTCAGCCGGTACTTCCTCTACAAGCAGGCCTTGCTGGAGGAGGCCGAGCGCCTCGTGCAGGCCAACGTGCTTCCTGAGAAGGAGGACGCCTTCTACCTGACGTTCCAAGAACTCCACGACGTCGTGCGCTCGAACCAGGTGGATGACCAGCTCATCCAGCAGCGGAAGGAAGCGTTCCGGTCGTACCACGCGCTCACACCGCCCCGAGTGCTCACATCGGACGGTGAGGCCCTCACCGGAGCGTACCGGCGCGACGACGTGCCGGCCGGCGCCCTGATCGGCCTACCGGTCTCCGCCGGGACCATCGAGGGAAGGGCCCGCGTCATCCTTGACATGTCGGATGCCGACCTCGAAGCGGGCGACATCCTGGTCACGCCCTTCACGGACCCCAGTTGGTCGCCGCTGTTCGTCGGCATCGCGGGCCTGGTGACGGAGGTGGGCGGCCTGATGACCCATGGCGCGGTGATCGCCCGGGAGTACGGCTTGCCTGCCATCGTGGGCGTGGAGCAGGCCACCCGGCTGATCCGGGACGGGCAGCGGATCCGCGTGCACGGAACCGACGGGTACGTCGAGATCCTGCCTTGACCGAACACACCGAGACCGGGGCCGAACCGGCGTCGCTCAGCTCTGCTCGGTCTCGGTCTCGGTCTCGGTCTCGGTCTCGGTCTCGGTCTCGGCCCACGGGCGGAGTTTCTCCGGGTTGCGGACCGCCCAGATGCGATCGATGCGGTCGCCACTCAGGCTGAACGCCGCCACGGTCACGGTGACGCCGGCGTGCTGGGCGACCAGGCCGGGCCGGCCGTTGACCGTCCGTTCCAGGAGCGTCAGCCCAGGGGCTTTGTCGGCGATGTGGATCAGATACTGGGCGATGCGCCCGCTGCCCTCGACCGGGCGCAGGACGGTGCCGACCAGGCCGCCGCCGTCGGCGGTCATCGTGGCGCCGGGGTCGAGGAGGCCGACGAGGGCATCGATGTCCCTGGCCTCCCACGCTTCCTTGAAGTGCCGCACCAGACCTGCCTGCCCGGCCGCCGGACGCACCGGAACCTGCGCTGCGCGGATACGTCGACGGGCCGAGGAGGCCAGTTGCCGGCATGCCGCGGGCGTCCGGCCGACGATCTCGGCGACTTCGGCGAAGGAGTAGCGGAAGACGTCGTGCAGGATGAACGCCACACGTTCGGCCGGCGTCATCGACTCCAGTACGACGAGGAACGCCATGTTCACCGACTCGTCCAGGGTGACCCGGTCGGCGGGGTCGGCCGGCTCGGCCCTGCCGCCGCCCGCCCGCCCGCTGAACCACTCCGTACGGTCGGGCAGCGGCTCGGGTATCCATGCGCCGACGTAGCGCTCGCGCCGGGCCCGCGCCGAGCCGAGCACGTCGAGGCAGATGCGGCTGGCCACCGTCGTCAGCCAGGCGCCGGGCGACTCGATGGCCTCCTGCTGTGGCCGCGACATCGCGTACCAGCGGGTGTAGGTCTCCTGAACGGCGTCCTCAGCCTCGGCCAGCGAACCGAGCAGCCGGTACGCGAGATTGATCAGCTGGCGCCGCTCGCCGACGATCACACTCAGGCCCGGCTCGGACCGGTCATGCCCTGGCTCGGACGGGATGCTCATGGTCGTCACCGCTCCTGGTGCTTCTCGTCCGCTTCCGCTCTCGACACTTCGCCGAAACACCGCACCGGACTACGAGATCGACGCTTCGCCTCACATTTCCCGGGCCCACGTCGTCGGACCAGCGAGACACTACCGATCACCGCCGCGAGGCAGATGAGGGGACCACGACATGGCCACACAGACGACGGCGGTACGGGGCGGACTCACCTTCCTGCAGGTCGCGATCGCCTTGCAGACCTTGGCCATCTTCTGCCAGGCAGTCACCGCCGGACTGCTGCTGTCCTCGTCCTACGGCGAGGCACTGCACAGCGTCGGCGCGCGCGTGATGTACGGCGCATCGATGTTGTACGTGCTCGCCGCGATCCTGGCGTGGCGGCCGGGCGGCGGATCTCCCCGCCCGATCCTGTACGCGTCCGGCTTCCTCGTACTCGCCTCGGTACAGGTGGTCCTGGGCGTCGCGCACATACCGTCGCTCCATGTCCCCCTGGGCATCCTGATGTTCGGCCTGAGCGTCCTGGCCCTGAGCCAGGCCCTGTCCACCCGGGTGTCGGAGCGCTCCGACACCCGGCCGTAGCCGCCGCGCGACCGTCCACGGAGAAACGACCGCCATGCCGACAAGGAGCCTTCCACCCGTGTCGGTGCAGCGAGGTGAAAAGCCAGTACGGGCCGGACGAGTCCAACGACCAGCGCTACTTCGCCACTCCGGCGGCGTTCCCTCCCACCCCGCTCCTGGCAGCCGCACCGGAAGGCCGGTCCTTGTGGGTGTCAACAGGCATCCCGCGGTCGACGCCTGTGTCAACGCTGATCTCCGCGCCCACCCCTCGATGACGTCACAGGCTGCCCCAGTCGAGGAGGTCCACGGATGTTCCGGACCAGCCGCGGTGAGGTGCTCGGCTGTCTGCCAGGCCGGACTGGCGGATGCACTTCCGATGTGCCGGTGACGTCACTGCGACCTACTGGCCAACAGCCCGACTGGAGCCTCGGCGTGGATCTCGCCTGCCTCGAAGGACACCTGCTTTCCTGGGCCGGTGAGCACGACGGACGTCCCGTCGAGAGTGATGGCAGTGATCGGGCGGGTGGACCACCCGTCCACGGCAAGGTTCTCCACCTGGGTGCAGACCAGGAAGAACTCGACCGCGTTGTGTCCTTGCGCGTGCCATAGAACAGCGGCTCCCGCCGGGACGGCGAAGGCAAAGAACCTCAAGGTGACCGACGCCGCGCGTTCGTCGATGTGGACGGCGAGCAGGTCGTAGTCGGTCAGCGGCGGCGGGGGTGTGCCAAGGACCTCGCGGAGCGTCCCGGGATTGGCCACCTCGGCAGACCAGTCACGGTCAGTCATAGAATCCCCTCCTGGTCGTGGGAGGCAGCACCTGGTGCAGATGCTGGTCGACTCGGCTCACGAACCAGCGCTCAGCCGTATAGGGGTCCGCGTCGCCAGAGCGATACGCGTTGAGACGGCTCGTCTTGAGCGCGGCGTATGCGGTGAATTGCAGCGAGAACCCTGCTCCGTGCACCGCGACGCCGATCCGGCGCTCGCGGATCTGGACGAGAGGGCTGAACTCGATGTCGACCACCGTGCAGTCGGGGATACCCCGCATCCGCAGGTCCGCGCCGACAGCCATGAACTCGATCTGGGCCTCGAACCGATCGCAGCCAGCCTTGGTCCAGGCCAGGGGGGCGAGGTCCGGGAAGCGCGGAAGGTCCACCCGCAACTTCACACCGGGGCCGTAGGGGCTCAGGTGGACCGACCTGAGCACCAGGTGTTCCAAGGGTGGCAGCTCGGTATAGAGCGCGGTCAACCGCTCGGAGGGGAGCAAGAGCTCCGGCCACGTGTCGGCTGAAATGCGTGGGCTCCTCTGCTCTGGGCACCTCGCGCCCAGCGAGGCCGGCCCGATCATCGTCCAGGGGGCGGCCAGATACCTGGAAAAGTGCCGCTGAACTGGAGTGACAGGGCGGGCTTGTCGAAGGTCCTGTCACATCGCCCGAGACGGGCCTCGTTCCAGATGGAGGAGCGTAGCGGGTCCTCTCCTGGCGTCCGAATATAAGGCGGCGAGTCTGGTCCGCCCAGGCCCCGTCACCGCCGTCCAGCCTCGCCCGATGCACCGTCACCCCCCTTCGGCAATGCCCCGGTGGGATTCGAGACGGGCAGGTTCCGGCCAGGGCATCCGGCCCCGGCCAGCGGCCGCCGCCGTCGCTGGCAGCCGTCGTCGACAGACGTGGATTGGCATGTCGCGATCACTGATATCGTCGCGCCACTTCGCCGGACGTACGCCCGTGGCTGCTGACCACCTCCGCGGGCCTTGCGGCGAAGCTCACGCAGAGGGGGAAGAACAATGAGCGTGCTGGTTCACGTTCCCGCGTACCACGACGGCGCCCCGGCCAACCTGAAGCTGGGCCCGGGAGAATCCGTCCGTTTCGGCCGGGGGACGCCCGGACAACCCGTGGGGATCGGTTTCAAAGACGCGGCGATCCCGCGCATCGCCGGTGAGATCCACGCGGTGGAGGACCACTGGCGTCTGACCAACTTCAGCACCACGAGCAGCTACCTGGTCGAGAACCCGGAGGGGGCGGGCGAGTTCCTTCGCGTCGCGCCCCGCCGGATCGCGGCGCCCATCCCCTTCGAGTTCGCGCGGGTCGTCCTGCCGTCCCTCGGGGAAGCCCAGTTCTTCCAGGTGTACGCCCCGGCCCACGTCTACTGCGAGACGCCCGAGCGGCCGGACCTCGCCGGGGACGCGACGCTCGCGGCCTTCTCCCTGGACGAGTCGGCCACGTACTTCCTGATCCTGGTGGCGCTGTGCGAGCCCAGGCTGCGGGACCAGTCCGTGTCGGCCGTACCGACCACGCGCCAGCTCGTCGAACGGCTCGGCGGGCTGCCCGGCTGCCAGGACATCAGCGAACACTCGGTCAACTTCCACATCGACTACCTCGCCCGCAGCAAGCTACGGGTCCGCAGGTCGGCGGCCGAGGGACAGCGGATGAACGGCAAGCGCGAGGCCGTGGTCTCGGTCGCCATCCGCTTCGGGCTGGTCCAGGAGGAACACCTCGCCCTGCTGCCGCGCCGCATCCCGACCACCCGGAAGCCGTCGTGAACGCCTCCCCCGACTCCCCCGACTTCCCGGACTCCCCCGACTCCGCCAACTCCCCCGACGCGCCCTACGCCCCGGGCACGGTGGCCGTCCCGCCCGGATACCGGATCGGGGAATGGGAGGTGACCGGTTTCCTCGCGGCGGGTAGCTGGGGCAGCGTCCACCTCGCCCGCCGCATCGAGCCCGCCGCGCCCGGTGAACCGACCGAGGCAGCCCTGAAGTTCCTGTCCACCGCCGGGCTGGCCCCGCGCCAGGCCAGGGCACTGGCCGAGACCGCGGACCGGGAAGTCGCCTTCAGCCGTTCGGCCGCCCACCCGCACGTGATCCAGATCTACGACACCGCCGTGGTGTCCGATCCGGAGGAACCCGCCTTGGACGGCGCCGTCGTCCTCGTCATGGAACGCGCCGAGCGCAGCCTGCTCGACCTGTTCGCAGATGCCTCCGGCTACGACGCCGACGCAGTGCTCCTGCAGCTGGCGGGCGCGCTCGCGCACCTCCACGAATCCGGCTGGGTCCACGGAGACCTCAAACCCGGCAACGTGCTGCTGATGGCGGACGGTTCCGTCCGCCTGGCCGACTTCGGACTGGCGACACAGCTCGAGGGCACCCACGGCTACGCGCCGCCCCTCGGCTCCCCCGACTACCTGCCGCCGGAACGGCGTACGGAGGAGGTCAGCCACCGCGGTGTGCTGACCCGGCCGGCCACGGACGTGTGGGCGTTCGGGATCACCGCGCACCAGGCCCTGACCAACGGAGGCTTCCCCTTCGCCGGAGCGACGCCGGTGTCCCGGGGCGCCGCGGTGCAGGAGTACGCCGCCGACCGGGCGCGGTTGCGGCTCGATCCCGAGGTGTCCGAACTCTGGCGTGCGGTACTGGCCGACTGCCTCTCAGCCGACCCCGCGGTGCGCGCCGGACACACCATGCGGTCCCTGCTGCCGAGGATCGAGGAGGCCGCCGCGCACGGCGCGCCGCGCGGCCGGGGTCCGCTGCGCCGCAGGCTCCGGGGCCGGGTCGTCGCGGCGGTGGTCGCGGTGGTCGTCCTCGCCGCGGTCGCCGGCGGCCTCGGCCTGCTGTGGCCGTTCGACAGCGCGAGGGCCGCCGCCACGGTCCACGTCTACAACATCGACGGCAACTGCAAGGCGCAGACCGAACGGGTTCCGGCGTGCAGCCTGGGACTGGCCCGCGACCCGCACCGCAAGTACGACGGGATGAACGTGGTGACCCACCGGGTCTGGCACGGGGACGCCCTGGAGACGGACTGCGTGGTCAACGACGGGGACCGGGTGGAGGACGAGCTCGGCGTCGGTACCCCGCGGTGGTACAAGATCCGGCTCGACGACGTCCCGGAGGGCTACGGGTGGCTGCCCGCGGTACGCACCCGGGACGACCCGGGCGTGCCGGTGTGTCCAGCGGCGTCCCCGGGCTGAGCACGCCCAACGGGCCGCAGAGCGCAAGCCCGCGAGCTCGTGGCCCCCGAGCCCCCGGGGCCGGAGCGGAATCCGGTCCCAGGGGGCGGTGGCGGTGTCGTCAGACGATCAGGCAGGTGTCGACCCCCGGCATCCAGGCCGGCCCCTGGAGGTAGATGTTGGTGATCCAGCCCCCGTAGTCCGGAAGGTAGGACCAGGCGTCGTTGGTCGTCCCTTCGGCGGTCACGCTCTGGCCGTGGACCTGGCAGGAGACCCGTACGCTCGTCCCTCCCGCGATGGTGGCGACGACCCCGCCCGACGTATTGGCTTGCCCTCGCACGTTCAAGGCGTCACCCCACGTCATGAACGAGGCCCCGTTCCCGCCGCCACCGGCAGCACAGGTATTGACCCCCGGCATCCAGGCCGGCCCCTGGAGGTAGATGTTGGTGATCCAGCCCCCGTAGTCCGGGAGGTAGGACCAGGCGTCGTTGGTGGTTCCCTCGGCGGTCACGCTCTGGCCGTGGACCTGGCACGAGATCCGTACGTTCGACCCTCCCGCGATCGTGCCGACGACCCCGCTCGAGGTATTGGCCTGAGCCCGCACGTTCAAGGCGTCACCCCACGTCGTGAAGGTGGCGGCGCCGTCCTCGGCCCACGGCTTGTAGTACTTGACCGTCAGGTAGTTGACGCCCGGCGGGACGGTCGCGCCCTCGGGCAGGAAGTGGGTCGTGTCGTCGTCGACGATCTTCAGATAGCGGTACGGGGCGAAGTAGCCGTCCGACCAGGCGTAGCGCTTGTGCTTCACCGGAGTCGCACCGAAGTCGTACGCCCAGTACTCGCTGTGGTTCCCGTCCACCCACATGTCGAACAGGCGCGTGTGCCGCTTGTTCGTGTCGCTGTCGAAGTGGATCAGGACGTCCCCCGGCTTGAGTTCCTCCTTGCCCTCCGGTTTCATCAGGGCGCTCTGGGCGAGCGAGCCCCCGGGCACCGTCACCGCGTAGCTGTGGCCGAGCATGAGGGCCATGGAGACGAAGCCGGAGCAGTCCGCGCGGTAGTAGCCCTTGGGGCCGTCCGGCGCGGTGGAGTCCTCGCATCCGCCCGGCCCCGTCCAGGTGTTGGCGATGGTGCCGATCCCGGTCAGGTAGCACTTGTTCGAGTTGTACGTGACGACCGCCTGGTCCTGTGGCTCGCCCGGCTTGCGCTGCTGGGCGTGCTCGTACCAGCCCTGGGCCCGGGCAAGGACCTCCGTACGCGTGATGGGTCCTCCCGTGTGGGCGCCGCCCGGCGGGACGGGCGCCGCGTGGGCCGGCGTCGCCGACAGGCCGGGCAGTCCCGGCAGGCCCGGGGCCCCCAGGGCCATCGCCGCGATGAGGACGACGACGATGCGCCACGGCGCCCACCACCGCGTCCAGGCGGTATCTGCCGGCCGCCTGCCGGAACGGTTCCGCACGGCCGTCATCCCTGGAAGTCCGGCGCGCAGTCCGGAACACCCGGAATGCGTCCCCAGTTGACCCCGTAGCTCATGGCGGTGGCGGGAACCCAGCCCCAGCCCTGCTGGTCGTAGGCGACGTCGCCCTGCGTGTACAGCCAGTAGTTGTTCTTCCCTCCGCCCAGCTCGGGGTTCTCCCGCCCGATCGCCTGGCAGACCACCCAGTTGTTGCCGGCGTACAGCTCCCCGCTCAGGCCGGCGGTCGGCCAGCGGGTGTCCAGCACGTGGGCCGAGGTCCAGGTCGGGCAGGTACGGGTCGAGAAGGTGCGGCCCTGGTAGTCGCGGACGGTCGGTCCGCCGCCGCAGCTGGATCCCGCGGCCTGCGCCGCGCCCGCGGGCAGAGTGATGGCTCCGGCCGCTGCCAGCAGCGCGGTCGTCGCGACCGCGCCCAGGGCGCGGCGGATACGGGAGCGTCCTCCGGTGGTGGCTCGGATCCGCGCGGGAGAACCGGAGAAACGGAGACCTGACATCTGTGTTCCGCCTTTCGGGGGTTGATGTGTGACCGCCATGCAAGCGCCCCGAGCGGCCCGCGCCCACCTAGAACGTTGCAGGTACCCGCGGGCCCGGCGGCCCTGCACAGTCGGGTCGTCGCAACCCGCCAGGAAGGAGCCGGCAGTGAAGAGAGCAGCAGCGCGCACAGAGTCGATGCCGCCCCGCACCCGGACGGCGCTCCGCCGCATGGCCGGCCGCCTGCTGACCGGGCTGACGCTCACCGGGCTGACGCTCACCGGCTGCGCCGCGCAACACCGCACCCCACCCGAGGCTCCGTCACACCGCGCACTGACCTCCGACGAGCAGGACACCCTCACCCGGGCGGAACACGTGCTGGTCGAGGCCTGCATGCGGGCCCAGGGCTACGAGGGCTTCCCGCTCGACAGTCCCGACAGCCCCGACGCGCAGCCGGTGCCACCCCGACCCGCCCGTCTCGCCCACGTCCTGGCGGACCGCTCCTGGGCAGCCGAACACGGCTACGGCATCGCCGAACAACGGCGGTCCGGCGCCGGCCCGGGCAGCACTCCGGCCAGCCGGTACGCGCAGAAGCTGCCGGAGCCCGACCGCCGCAGGTTTCTCACGGTCCTCTACGGCAAGGAACGCACCGGGCTCAGCGCCCGGCTGCCCTCCGGCACCGTCACCGCGAGCGACCAGGGCTGCACGGCGCGGGCCCGGCACGCCCTGTACCGGGACCTGCCGCACTGGTTCACGGGCAAGGTCATCGACGAGAACCTCACCGCCTTGACCGGCACCCGGCTCCATGCCGAACCCGCCTACCAGGCCGCCGCCGCCCGGTGGTCCGCCTGCATGCAGACGCACGGCGTGAGTGCCGCGTCCCCGGGCGCGCTGAAGGCGCGCCTGCCCGAACTGCTCGCCGGGGACGACCCGGCGGGCACCACCGAACGCCGGATCGCCGTCACCGAGGCCGAGTGCGCCGCCGACAGCGGGCTGGCCGGCGTCGTCGACGGCCTCGTGGACCCCCTCACCGAGGAGGTCCGCGCCCCGTACCGCTCCGACCTCGACACCTATCGCCGCCTCCAGCTCCAGGCCCTGCCCAGGGCCCGGGCGGCGGCGCTCCGCTGAACCCTTCTCACAAGGAGATCCGCCATGCGCCTGCGCACACTCATGACCGCACTCGCCGTGTCCGCCCTCGGCCTCGGCGCCCTCACCCTCACGGCCCCCACCGCGGCGGCCAGTGCGCAGTGGATGCCCTCCAACTGCGGTTCCGGCAACTTCTGCATCTACGACAACCAGAACTTCGGCGGCCGGATGTGGGCCTGGGCCGGCAACAACGACGACTACACCCGCAGCGGCGCCAACGACCGCGCCTCCTCCTGGGCCAACAACGGCATCGACGACGGCTGGGCCCGCGTCTGGGTCTTCCAGAACACGTCCTGGGACCACCAGTACGGCAACCTGCTCGCCTGCCTCGGTCCCGGAGAGGCCTACGCCTCGCTCGACGGCTCCCAGGACAACCAGGCGTCCGCGCACACCTGGGAGCAGCGCTGCTGACGCGCCCGTACCGACCCCATCCAACAAGGGAGCAAGTCCCCATGACCATCGCCAGACCACTGCGGTCGACGGCCAAGATCCTCGCGACGGCCGCCCTGACCCTCGCGGCCCTCGTTCCGGCGACCGGAGCCCAAGCCGCCACCGGCTGCACCCGTGACACCGCGCCGTCCGGCGCGGCGATCTTCTGGTGCTCCAACGTCTACGGGGCTCCGGTCTACCAGGGGAGCAACACCGGCAAGATCGTGGGCTGGATGTACAGCACCCACAGCTGGTTCGCCTGCCGGTACGACTACGGCGCCGACATCGGGGGGCCTCACCCGCACCGCTGGCTGTACACCCAGGCGGACAACGGGGCCTGGGGGATGATGCGGGACACCGACATCTACAGCGAGACCGACCCGGTCCAGGTCTGCCCCTGAGCAAGCCGGGAGGTCCGGTCCCGGCGCGGACGTACCACCCGCGCCGGGACCGCCGGTACCGGGTGAGCGACGAGCTGCCGCCCACCCGCCTTCGGCTCGCCGGCACTCCTCCGACCAGCTTCGGTGCCCTGGGAATCGCCAGCGGTCGAGTCCCGCTTTCAGGGGTGTTCGGACTGGGCGAAGAGCCTGCTGGCGACGGGTCCCAGGGCCGTGCCGTAGCTGTAGGCGGCGTCGCCGCTGACGTTCACGGCGACCACGGTCCCGATGCCCGCCGGATCGAGGTCGACGATGTACGGGACGCCACTGGATCCGACGCCCATGAGGCGCACCGAGTATCGGTTGCCCTTCTTCGTGGAGCCTTCGTACGCCGCCAACGGGGCAAGTAGGCCGAACGGGTTCTCCGGCCGATGGGCCCGCCTGTCGGGGCGGGGGCCCCTCGGGCCACCCGTTACCTTGCGGTCCGTGGTCCCCATCTCCCGGAACACAAGCGCCGGTGTCCTGCACGGATCGTCGGCAGACGACATCGCCCAGCTGGCGGACGATCCCGCGCTGAGCGCGGTCATCGTTCCCTACGGTCGGCGTGCACCGTGGCTGGACGAGCTGGCCGGGCTCGTGGCCGGGGGGCGGTTGGTCATCCCCCGCACCACCCTCGCCTCGGTCACCCCGCACGGGTTCGCCGACTGGGCGCACACCGCCCTGGCCGAGGCGCCCGCCACAGTAGCGCGCCCTCTTGTCGAAGACATGACGGAGATCCTGACGCGGGTCGTGGACACGGCGCGGACGGGCCACGTGATGGTGCGCGTGTTCACCGAGGCCCCCACACGCCGGTGCGGCTTCCACGTGGACACGGTGCCGCCGCAGAGTCCCACGGTCGGAGCGGTGCGGGTCTACAACGGTCCGACCACCGAGTACGTGGCCTGCGAAGACGTGCTGGGCATGAGCGACTTCTACGCCTACCTGGCGCGCCGGGAGCGGCTGTCCCACCTGGCGGAGCGTCACGCCGAGGGCAGCGCCGCCCGCGACGCCACGCTCGCCGAGCTGTGCGCCATGGACGAGAGCCCCTCGTTCCTACGACCGGGCGCCGCCGTCCGGCAGGTGCCACGCGACACCACCGTCTACTTCCGGCATCTCGACGTACGCCGGCACTGGTCCCCGCATCCGGTGAGCGACGTGTGGATCCACCGCTCGCCCATGCGCGGCAGAACCAGGCTGGTCCTCAACGTGTCACCGGCGCGGTCGGTGTCGGCGAACCCCCGTCGGGGGTGAGCAGCACATGGGTGAGGTGCTCGGGCAGGGATCCGTCCAGGGGGCGCAGCAGGCTGAGCACCCGGGCCCCGGCCCGTGCCGGCCCGTGGTTCGCACTGAACCAGGCCCGGGGCCGCTGTCCGGCACCGAGCACCGCCCGCACCGTCTCCACCGCATCGTCGTCCCCGTCGAAGAACGCCCCGGTGAACGGATTGACGTAGTGCCATCCGCCGATGATCTCCCGGTTGACGACGACCGGCACATCGAGGCAGAGCGCTTCGGCCAGCACTCGCGGCGACGCATCGAGTACGGCCGGCACGAACAGACAGCCCGCACCGGCGATGACCGCGAGCAACTGCCGCCAGCGCAGCGGCCCGACCAGCCGTACGCCGGGGATCGGCTCGGCCTCGGCCGGTGGGTCGACCACCAGGATCCGCAGCTTCGTCTCCCGGGCCAGCCGGCGCAGACAGCGCGCGGCGAGAGGCCAGTTCTTCGCCTCCCCGCGCCAGGGCTCCCGGCCGGACACGTGCACCACGTCGGCGGCGAGCCGTGGCGCCACCCCTGCTGCCCCGCCCGCCGCGGCCACCCGCGCCGGATCCACGCGGAGCGGGTCGGTGAAGTCGGATTCGCCGGTGCGCAGACGAGGGCCGGCCGGCGGCAGGAAGCGGTCCGGATCGCGGAAGCAGTGCATCCACGCCTCGCACAGCAGTCCGTAGTCGCGCTCGTCGCGCCAGTGTGCCCCCGGAAAGCCCAGATAGCTGGTGGCGCCGGCGAAGCGGTTGCCGGCGCGGGCCAGTTCGGCCAGGCGCAGGTGGTGGGCGCGCGAAACGATCGGCGCGCGGACCATGACCCAGGGCAGCTCCTCGCCGCCCGGCCCGGTCACCCGCAGGAAGGGTGTGCCCACAACAGGGTTCACCAGTCGAACCTCACTCGAATCGGCACAGAGCCACGGCAGCACCCACAGGAGAGGCCATGACCCAGCCCATCAGACGCGACTTCTTCACCGATGGCAACGGCGGCACGCGGATCGAGATCTTCGACGAACTGAGCGAAACCGCGAAGGCGGCTCTGCACACCTTCTTCCGTCGGGTCGGCACGCCCCACCTGATGGACGAGGTCGTGCTGCCGCTCTTCGGCGACGGCGATTCGCAGGTCTTCGCCGCCGTCCGCGACCGGCCGTGGCCGCCGTGGGGGCTCGGCGCCCGCAACATCGTCGCCTTCGTACAGACCCACCTGGTCGGCGACGGCTGCTGGGGACTGAGCCCCGTGCACGTCGCCGACGAGGACCTGACGAACGTCGGGCTGTGCGCCGCGGTGTACAAGGAAGCGTTGGAGACCCTGGCCGTCGACCCCAACGCCGAGGTGCACTACCTCCTCGCCGAGGGCTCGCGGCTCGCGGACCTGATCCTGCGCCGCGTCGGTTTCGAGCGTACGGAGGACGCGTTCCTCACGGAGGCCGCGCGCTACCTCACCTACCGCGCACCGGCCGGCGAGCTGTTGCAAGGTCTCGGGCTGGCCGAGGCCGACACGGTCGACGTGCTCGCGGGCGCCCTCGACGACGATGTGTTCGAGCTCAACGCGGCGTTCCACAACACGATCTACCTGGGTTCCCGCGCGGAATGGGTGGTGGACCGGCCGTCCGTGCCCTCCGAGATCGCCCGCCTGGTGCGCGGCGGCCACTACAGCAAGCCGGCCGGTGTGCCGACGGGCACCGGCCGCTACGAAAGGGATGCGATCGCAGAAGTGGCCCAGGGCGTACGGCAGTTCCTGGCGGAAGCGGAAGCGGACGAGTTTCGCGCGTACGTGCTCAGTCGGGAATCCGAGTTCAAACCGGCCACGGTCCAGATGTCCGGGGCCACGGATCCGGTGGTTGACGAACGCGTGCGCAGCAGTCTCGTCCTCGACGAACTGGGCCCCTACGAAGCGCTGTTCACGGAGCGCATCAAGGAACACCTCCAGCAGGTCGGAGGTCGTATGAATCACCCGGCGTTCCCCCTGGGCCGTATTGAACTGCAGGTGACAGCCAACGGCGACCGGGACTACTTCGGCATGCACCGCGACAGCGACGGCGGGGACACCCGCGAGCTGAGCTTCGTGTACTTCTTCCCGGGTGAACCCCGCCGGTTCTCCGGTGGGGAACTGCGGGTCTTCGAGACGGTCCTGGAAAACGGCACGGTGGTCCCCACGGACCGCAGCCAGACCATCGTTCCGCGCGCCAATCTCGCAATGTTCTTCCCGAGCCGGCACGACCACGAGGTGCTCCCCGTCCGGGTGCCGAGCAAGTCGTTCGCGGACAGCCGATTCAGCGTCACCGGCTGGATCCACCGGCAGTGAGCGACGCTCCGGGCGGACGGGAGGCCGGCCCTCGGCAGACCGGACCGGAAGCCGTCGCCTGGGCCGTGATCGGCCAGGTGGTTCTCCCGTCCGGCCAGGCACGGCCGGCGGCGCGCGTCCTGCACCACGCCCCCTTCCCCAGGGTCGCGGAGCTGCTTGCCCGCGGCGTGCGCACCGATGCCCACGGTGTACGCGCCCGGTACCTGTTCGCCTCGGCACCGGCGGCGGAGGCCTTCCGGGCCACGCAGGACCCCACGCTGAGCCGTCTCGGGCCGCCCGTCACCGGCCCGGTGCGCGCGGTGCCTGCGGCCGCGGCCGATGCGCCCGTCATCATCGTCTCGCCTCCGCGTTCGGGCAGTACGGCTCTGTTCGATGCCCTGGCCCGGCACCCGGCTCTGTGGACGATCGGCGGGGAGAGCGAGGGTGTGATCGAAGGCGTTCCCGCGCTCCACCCGTCGGCCGGCGGGTACGCCTCGCATGCGCTGGGGGCGGAGCACGCCGACCGGCACGGCGGGACCGTGCGCGCGGGGTTCCTCGCAGAGCTGCGCGATGCGAGAGGCCGGAACTGGCTTGACTGCGGCGGCCCGCAGGCCCCGCCCCCGAGGCTGTTGGAGAAGACCCCGGAGAACTGTCTGCGGCTCCCCTTCCTGCTGCGGATGTTTCCCGATGCCACCGTCGTCCATCTGCACCGCGACCCGCGCGACACTGTGGCCAGCATGGTGCGCGCCTGGACCCATCCGGCCTTCGTCAACATCCCTGACCTGCCCGGCTGGCCCCGGCGGGCCTGGCACCTGCTGCTGCCGGCAGGCTGGCGCAGATGGGCCGACGAGGACCTGTCGCGGATCGCCGCGCGCCAGTGGGCGGCCGCCGTGGACGCGGTACTGGACTGCCGTAACGCTCGGACGGCCGGCCGCTGGGTGGACGTCGACTACGCCGCGCTGAGCGGGGCCCCGGCCCGGACGCTCGGGTGGCTGGAGCGGGAACTCGGGCTGCCCGCCGGACCACCGGGACGGGACCTGCCGCTGTCCGCCACGACGATCACACCGCCGCGCCCCGGCAAATGGCGCCTTACACCCGGCTTCGACCCGTCGGCCCTCGACTCCGTGACGCGGACCTGCCGACGCCTCACGAACGGACGTCCATCGATGCCCCAGGCGACCCGCGACCTCCGTCGGCGCCCTTCCTTCGTGTGCTGGCTCGCCGATCCCGGCACGGCGGAACACGATCCCGCCGTACTGCCCGATCTCGGGCACGACGAGGTCCTCGATCCGGCCGTGGTGCTCCAGGGCGGGGTCACCATCCCACTGAGCCTCGTACGCCGTGCCCGGTTCCGGGACCGATTCCTGCCCGACCTGCCGATCCTGTGGACCGACGACCCCGGCACCGGAGCGCTCGCGCCGTTCTGGACCTCTTTCGAGGAATTCTGGGTCCTGCGCGCGCTGGTCCCGGGTCGGCCGCTCCCGCCGAACCTTCCCCCTCGTCTGCGCACCGCACTCGCCCGGGCCGGCGCCCTGGGGTCGGCGGAGCGACGCGCGCGGACGGCTGCCCGGGCCGACGCCGTCGTGGCGGCCGCCGCCGCGGACTTCGAGCACGCCGACATGTGCCGGATCGACCACATGGTGCACCCCCGGCACCGCGAGGCCCTGCTCGACTACTACGAACAGCTCATCGCCACCGGTTCGTGGCCCCTGGGAGACGCGCAGGTGACCGGCCGCTACGGCTGGCAGAACGAGTCGCTGTCCCGCTTCTTCCACCACCAGTTCCGCCCCCTGGTGGGGCGGATCGCCGGCCGGCCGGTGCGCCCCTCGTACTCGTACGTGTCGGCATACCGCGGCGGCGCGGTCCTGGGCCGCCACGTGGACCGGGAGCAGTGTGAGTACACCGTCTCCCTACTGCTGGGGGAGTCGGGTCCGGGCATCGAGGGGGGCTGGCCGCTGCACCTGGGGACCCCCCGGGGCGAGGTGTCCGTCGTCCAGCGGCCCGGCCAGGCCGTCCTCTTCAGGGGAACACGGCTGCCGCACGGACGCCCGCCGCTGCCCGACGGCAGCACCCACACCTCGCTGCTGTTCCACTACGTCCCCGCCGAGTTCCGCAGGACCCTGTACTGAAACGCCTACTGCACATCGAGGAGGCCGATGCCACGTGCCTCGGCCTCCCTGACCTGGGGAGCAATGCGCTCCCACCGCGTCACCGCCCGCCGTCCGGCCGGCGGGGCGGCGCGCAGGGGGGTCCGGGTGAATCCGTCCGGCGCCGGCCCCTGCCCGAACATGACCGCTGCTGCCTCGGCCGTCAGAAGCATGTCCCATACGAGGTGGATGCGGTCGGCGGGCCCGCCGTTCTCGGCCGCGTGCACGCACCCGTGGTTGACGAGGTAGACCGCCCCGGCCTCCAGGTGGTGGACGTCCCCGTCCAGCAGCAGTGTCGCCGCGGGATGAGTCATCAGAGGCAGGTGGAAACGGGCCCGGATGCCCACCGCGCCCGATCGCGCGCGTACGACGCTGTGTTCCTCGTGCGCGGCCAGCGACGCGCCCGGACCCAGCACGTTGACCCGGAAGTTGACCAGGTGCGGCAGGGACCCGATCAGCGCGGCCAGGGCTGGGTGGTGCGCGCCATGGTGGAAGCGCTTGCCGAAACAGGACAGGTCGTGGTCGCGGGAGAAGTCGTCGCAGCGCCCGGAGGCGTTGAGCAGGCTGAACTGCTCGACCCGGCCGCGGGGGCCGGTCCATGCCGTCACATGTCCGGGGGCGTCCGCCGACGAGGAACGCTGCCGGGTCCTCAGCAGCGCCACGTCAGCGCTCAGCCGCGCGGCCGTGGCGGCGTTGGTCTCCATCAGCCGCAGACAGCGAATGCCCGGACGGTGGTAGTTGGCATCCCGGATGCCGTCGAGGACCTGTTGCAGGCCCTGCACGCCCTGCACGCCTTGGTCCAGGTACTGATCCCGCGCGATCGGCGGCTCTTGGGCTGTCAACGGAACGGGCACCTCTCCAGGAGCAGGTCAAGGTCCGGTAGCCGTGCCGGGAGCGTCGCGAAATCGGCAACCTCCCCCGAGTCCAGCCCGCCGCCGGTCCGGCCGACGGGCACGGGCGGGGGTACCGGCACCCCGACCGAGAGGAAATAGTCGTGGAACTTACTGCCGTCGCCGCTGGGCAGGTCCCGGTAGCGGATCCACACGGCGGGAATGCCGTACGCGTGGCTCAGGATGATCCCGTGCAGGCTCGACGAGGCGACCAGAGGGGCCCGAACCAGCTGCTCGACGACGTCTTCCACCGGCTGCTGCACATCGACGAGCCGCCAGCCGTCCGGAGTGCCGCGCTGGGCCTGGGCCTTGTCAGCGAAGTGCGGGACGACCACCGGACGCCGCCCCGTGCCGCGACCGCCACGGGGCAGGTATCTGGGCACCAGCAGGGCGGGGTCCCCGTACACGGGCGGACAGGAGGCGCCGGAGCGCAGCGCCGCCTCCCGGGTCAGGGGGCCTCGTACGGCGACCAGCTCGGACCGGGGGTCGATGTCCTCGCCGGCGTGCATGACGCCGGCTCCCCAGACGACGGCTCCCGGCCCGGCGAGGGAGACCACGCTTCCGGTGACGAAGTGTTTGAGGCCGGGCGCGTGCGGTGCGACCCACCGTGCCGGCGCGCCGCAGATCCGCCGGACCAGCCAGGGAGTGAGCCTGTCGCCGACATTGCCCTGACTGGGAGCCCGGCACCAGAAGGCGGGCACAGCCTCAACCACGTCGCCCACTGTAGCGACCGGACCGCCCTGTTCATCCGTACCTACCACGGCGATGTCGCCTGGTTGCGCTATGCGCTGGCCGCCGTCCGGAAGTGGTGCCGGGGCTTCGCCGAGGTGATCGTCGTCACTCCGCGCACGGGAGCGGCCGCCGTACGGCGGGCCGCCGGCGGAGGTGTACGCCTGGAGGTGGGCCCGGACTACCGCGACGACTACCTGGGCCAGCAGGTGAGCAAACTGCACGCGGACGAGTTCACCGCCGCCGACCTCATCTGCCACATCGACTCGGACATGATCTTCTCCCGTCCCGTGTCCCCCGCCGACCTGCTCGTCGACGGTCGGCCCTGGATCGTCCGCCGAGCCGTTGCCGAGCTCGGCCGGCATCGGCCCTGGCTCGCTCCGACGGAGAGCTTCCTGGGCCGTACGGTGGCGTTCGACTTCATGCAGCAGCCGCCGTTCACCTTTCCGCGCCGGCTGTACCCAGAACTGCGCGCCCTGTGCCTGGAGCGCCATGGAATTCCGCTCGACCGGTACGTGGCGGGCCGCCCGCCGCGCGGATTCTCCGAATTCAACGTGCTCGGCGCGCACGCCCACGCGGCCCACCGCCCGTCCTTCACCTGGTACGACGCGAAGAGCGCTGACGCGCCCCCGCTGCTCTGCCGTTGGTACTGGAGCAGAGCCGGTATCGACTCTGGGCTGCGGCAGGAACTGGACCTCGTCGTCCGCGAGCCGCCCACGGCTGAGCCATTCGGCCGGGACCGGTCGGGGTAGTCGAGTGGTGGGGACACCCGGTGGGTGCCAGCCTGGCAGACACGCCATGTCACGAGGCCGTACGGAGAGGTGCCCGAGGTGGAGCAGACACAGCTGACGCTCGACGAGGTGCTGGATCACCTCAAGAACAGGCCGGCGACGACGAGCACCTATCGCGTGGCGGAGGGCGTGATCGACGCCCTTCCGCTCACCGAGGCGCCTCACATGCGGGTGATGAATGACGCGGAGACACAGGAGCTGGCCGACTACCTCGGTACCCCCGCGAGCTCGCTCCAGGGGACGCTGAAGGTGTTCGACGCCCAGTGCTCCTCCTGCGAGCGCCGCGTCACCTTCCTCGATTTCGCCAAATCGGCGGTCGACCTCGGCAGACACTCCAAGGATGGCCTACGGGACGTACTGACCGGCAGGAACGGGGCCTGGCTCACCATCCGCGGCCGCGACGGCGGCCGTCCGGTGCACTGCGCGCAGTGCGGCAGCGACGTTCCCCGCGTGAAGATGAACGGCTCGTACTCCGAGTACTCGTCAAGCTCGTACGCGTACGCCTGAGGGAGTCCTCCGCCCGGTTCACGCCGAGCTCGTCACGGTGGGGAAGGAGCCCCTGATGGACGACCAGGCGGTCGATGTCAGCAAACTCGAGCCGGGGCAGAGGCCCTCCCTGCTCTCGCCACCGACCCTGGCCCAGTCCTACCGGTGCGCCACGACGGTCACCGTCTTCGGCTTCCTTCCCCTCGCGAAGGTGGACATCGAGATCGACGGGTCCGTCCTCATCAGCGAGGAGGCCGGACCTTCCGAATCGGGCGGGGCGACGCTCCCCCTCCCTGTCCAGTTGGCGGCCGGTCAGGTGATTCGGGCCCGCCAGCGGCATGGAGGCCGGACGAGCGAGTGGTCGCAGCCCCTCGACCAGTTCAACAGCTCGCGCTCGCTTCATGTGAGGCCGGTCCCCCGTTCACGCCGAGTACCAGCTCAGTGGCCGGGCGTGCGGCTCTCCTTGCCAGGATCCCGTTGGAGATCAACGAGTACCAGGAGTGTTCTCCACCGTTTCCCTGTCTGTCGCTGCTGAGTTCAGGAGCCTTCGATCGGGCCGGCCCGATCCCATCCAGGCGCCCGCACGTCGATCGTGAGACCTCCCGACCCGACTTCCTCACCGCAGGTCCGGCACGTCGACGTGAGATCGAGGTCGTGCTCGGCGTCGTGCTCGGAGCCGGGCCCGCCGCGATGCCGGAAGGCGACCGGCGGAGTGTCCACCGCCCAGCGATCGCCCCAGACCAGCAGCGCGCGCATCACCGGTGCGAGATCGCGGCCGGCCTCCGTGAGGTGGTATTCGAAGCGCAACGGGCGCTCGCTGTAGGCGCGGCGCTCGACCACGCCCGCCTCTTCCAGTGCGCGCAGTCTGGCGGCGAGGCGGTCGCGGGGGGCGCCGGTGTTGCGGACGATCTGGTCGAAGCGCTGGTTGCCGTAGAAGATCTCGCGGATCGCCAGGAGGGCCCAGCGTTCGCCGACGAGTTGCAGCGCGGCGGCCACGGAGCACGGCCGACCGGGCACTTCGGGGTGCGGAACCGAGTTCTCGCCCTGCTTCGCGTTCGAGGTCACGTCCCCATCCTCTCTCGAGTCCGTTGTGTTTTCAAACCCACACGGCTAGCCTCCGATCCATGATAGTTGGAGTTTCAAACCCACAAAGGGCGTCCCGAGCCGTGTTCGCGACGGTCGCGGCCGCGGTCTTCATGTCGAACCTCGACCTCTTCATCGTCAACGCGGCCCTCCCGGAGATCGGCCGCTCTTTCGGCGGCAGCGGCCTCGGCTCCCTCTCCTGGGTCCTCAACGGCTACGCGATCGTCTTCGCGGCGCTCCTCGTAGTCGCCGGCCGCGTCGCCGACCGCTCCGGCCACAAGCCCGTCTTCCTGACCGGATTGGCGGTGTTCACCCTCGCCTCGGTCGGCTGCGCACTCGCTCCCAACGTCGGGATGCTGGTCGCGGCACGGCTCGTGCAGGCCGCCGGCGCTGCGCTGCTGATGCCGACGTCGCTCGCGCTGCTGCTCGACACGACCGCGCCCGAGAAGCGCGCCGGGGCGGTGCGGGCCTGGGCGTCGATCGGCGGGATCGCCGCCGGACTCGGACCGGTGGTCGGCGGGCTGCTGGTCGAGGCCGGATGGCCCTGGGTGTTCATCGTCAACGTGCCGGTGGGGATCGCGGCGTTCGCGCTCGGCGTCAAGGTGCTGCCGTCGCCCGGACGCGCCGGGGCGGAGAAGAGTCCGCTGCCCGACCTGTTCGGCGCCGCCCTTCTCACCGGATCGATCGCAACGCTCGCGCTCAGCCTGGTCAAGGCTCCTGACTGGGGTTGGACGAGCGCCGGCACCCTCGGCGGCCTGGCTGCCGCGGTGCTGCTCGGCGTCTGGTTCGTCCTGCGCTCGGCCCGCCACCCCGTGCCGATCGTCGAGCTGCCGCTGCTCCGGGTTCCGGCGTTCGCATCCGCCGCGGCCGCCCTGACGCTGTTCACCGTCGCGTTCGCCGGAATGCTGCTCGGCGCGGTGCTGTGGTGCCAGGGTGTGTGGGGCTACTCGGCTCTGCGCACCGGCCTCGCCATCGCGCCGGGACCATTGCTGGTACCGCCGGTCGCGTTGCGGATCGGGCCCGCCGTCGCCAGATTCGGTGCGGGCCGCATCGCGCTGGCGGGAACCGTCCTGTTCGCGGCCGGCATCCTGTGGTGGGCCGCGACGCTCGACACCGGCTCGGCCTACGTGGCCTCGCTCCTGCCCGGCATGATGCTGACCGGCCTCGGCGTCGGCATGACCCTCCCGGTCCTGACCGGGGCGTCGGCGGCCGCCCTGCCGCCGGCCCGCTTCGCCACCGGCTCGGCCATCACCTCGATGGGCCGCCAGATCGGCGCGGTCCTCGGCGTCGCGATCCTGGTCGGCATCCTCGGCACCCCGGCCCCCGGACACGCTGTCGCCGCGTTCCAGCACGGCTGGTACGCGGTCGCCGTGGCGTCCCTGCTCGCCGCGTGCGCGACGGTCCCCCTCCTCCGCAAGCCGCGACCGGCCGCCGCCAAGGCGGCCGAGGCCGCGAAGGCCACGAAGGCCGGCGTCGCCTGAGAAGCGCGTCCCGTCCGTCGATGGACGGACGGGACTCACACTCGCCCGAAGGGCCTCTGAAGGGCCGCGCTCTCAGGAGCGCGGCACCCGCGAACCCGGATCAGCTCGCACGCGGAGCGGCCATGCCCCTGCCGTGCCGAGGCAGCACCTTGCCGTCCCGAACCAGCTCCCCATAAGTCGCCCGGTCGACAGGCTCGGCCAGAATGAAGTCGAGCAACCGCGCGGCAGCCTCCGCAGGCGTCGAGGCATGGCTGAAGTCCTCGAACCAGGGCCGGTGGCCCAAGGTACCGAGCACCGAGGACCACTCGCGCTTGCGCATCCCGGTCAGCAGCGCCAGCACGGCCGCCGCCCGGCCCCGATGCGGGCACTTGTCGGCGTTCGCGTGAAAGTACCCAGCTCGGTACACGGCTACGTACCCAGCACGCTGAACACCAAGGCACTGGGGTCGCCCGATAAGTAGCCAGTCCCGAGACAGTGGCAACAGGCCAGTTCCCTATCACGCGCCAGCGTGTCGAAGGGCCAGGCGCTCCCTGGTGGTTGGCGTGGTGTCTGCCCTCGCGCCACTCAGGTTGGCGGCGCACGGAGGCCGACCACGGGGGCGAAGGAGCGCGGAAAAGGCCGTCAAGGCCCGGGTCCGGCGGCAGCCGGACTTCCGCGATCGGCGCAGTAATGCCTGCCGCCTACCCACCCTGGCTGCCGGCTGGCCCCGGCGAAGGCAGCTCCACGAGGCGCTCAGCGGCAACATGGCCACGTCACCCCTGTGGCGACCCTCCGCAGTCCGGGGCCGCTGAATGCGCTGGTCCTCCCAGAGCATCCGTGTGGCCGCCCGGAGCCCGGGCGGCCACAACGTTCAGGAAAGCGTGCCCGGTGCCTGCGACCCCGGCTGAAATTGGTCGAAGTCGATGACGATCTCATAGCGCTCGCCCATCGACATCCTCGACGTGATGGGCGGCCCTGCCGTGTAGGTGGCGACAGCGTTGCCCGCAGCGTCAACCACGCGGATGGAGGCCGGGACGGTGGGACCGCCGGTTGCCTTCAACGCGTAGGTGCCATCCTTTTCCTCCAACGCGAGCGTCGCGTTCTCCGCCTCCGTGACCTCGCTCGGGATGATCAGGTTGTCCGCGGTCTCTTCAGGCACGATTACTCCTTGTATCGGGTGTTGATCACTCCGCACACGCTACCCAGTAGCTGAGGACGTAACCATGCCTGCTCCGCCTGAGCCCTTGACCGGGGACAGCAGGCCTTGGGGCGGAGCCCAGCGCGCAGCGCAGCGCCCGAAGGGCGCCCTTGATGGCTGCCACTGTCCCGCACTCTGACGACGCGGTGAACCCGGCACCTCCACCGCCTCAAGGCCCGCGAAGGCCGGGTACGTAGCCGTGTACCTGACTGGGCACGTTCGGGTGTAAGCCGACAGCACCAGCCCCGGAACGAAGAACGGGTACTGCTCCAGCGCCAGGTGCCGGACCTGCAGCTGACGCACCAGCCCGGTGCCGTAGTGCTTCGTCATCCCGCGATGAGTTCTTAGCATCAGAGGGCAAGTATTCGCCCCTCCGCCGTGCGAGCGGCTACAAAGAACCGGACCGAACCAGGCCCGGGGACACGGATGCTGCGATCCGTCGTCGATCGGAGTTATGTCGAAGGCGGTGGATTTGTCGTGCGCCAGTGCAGCAAGCGCCAGTGCAGCAAGATCGAACCGGCTGCGGTGGAACATCCTCCAGGGAGCCCGAGTTCTGATCTCCTCCCCCTGACGGATTCCGTCGTGCTGAAACCCGTGTCGTTTTCCGTGGAGGATGCCTCGGTGGAGGAGTACCAACTCCTCGTCTCTGCCGTCCGGTCCAGAGCAGCGGAGGCTCCGTGGCTTCCCGGAAGGGTGGGGTGGGGGGAGGGAAGTGTTGTGCGGTACCTCCCCATGAACATTCAGCAGAGAGGCTTGTTCATCGAGCTCTACGCCGCGCTCCTCTCGCAGGACTCGGACATTCGTATCATCGGGTTCCGCAACACGTTCGAGAATGGGCATGCCCCGCCGGAAGCACTCTTTCGCCACGTGCGGGACTCGGCCGCGCCACCGGGAATCCCCCGAACGGCAGCCCTGCCGTTCGGCGGAGGCCGCTCTGCCCTCGAGGCGGCGGCCGATGCCCGGCGGACGACCCTTCCCCTGGGACGCCGCCCCATGATCAATGCCGTCATCTGGCTGCACCGGAACAGCGATCCGAAGTGCACCGCACGCGGGATTCTCGTGCTTTCGGAGATGCTCTCCGCGGCTGCCCGTTCCCCCCGGCTGGCAGACGATGTGTCACGCATCTGGATGACCGGCGGACCCCTGTCGACGGCGACATGGGCAGCCGCGTGACCAGCGGGCGATCAGTTCTTCGCATCGGGTCCGGAAAATAATTCAAACATGCGCCAATCCAAGGACGTTGGCGCCTCGAATAAGCAGCGAGATCCTCTCCGGAAGATCATTCAACCCCATACGACCTGCGATTCCCGCCCCGGGGATGCACGGAACAGGAGTGAATGTGATAGCAAAGCGCGCTGGTCGCCGTCTCGTGCTGCTGGCAACAGTGCCCGCGGCCGTGTTCCTGACGCTGGGCCTTTCAGGCCCAGCTCTCGCTGAGGGTGGGAAGGCTTACCAGATCGACCTGGCGCAGCTGAACGACTCCGGTTCCCGGGGCACCGTCATGCTCAGCCTCAAGGGCAACCAGCTGACCGTGCAAATAGAGTCCGAGGGCATGGTGCCCGGACAGCCGTCGGCCCAGCATCTGCACGGTTCGACCAAGGGTCACGACTTCCACTGCCCGAATGCCAGTGACGACACCGACGGCGACGGAGTCCTCAGCAACACCGAGGCCACCGTCGACTACGGCGACATCAACATCTCGCTCACCACGTCCGGGGACACCAAGGCGGCCAGCGGGCTCGCCGTAGAGCGCATGCCCATCGCCGACAAGCAGGGCAAGGTCTCGTACGAGCGGACGATCACCGTCGGCCAGGATGTGGTCGACCACATCAAGGACCTGCACGTCGTACAGCACGGCATCGACCGCAACAACAACGACAAGTACGACTTCGACGGCGCCGGCAAGAGCGAGCTCGACCCGAAGCTGCCCCAGGAGGCCACGGCACCGACCAACTGCGGAGAGGTCAAGGGCGCGGCCGTGGGCTCCATTCCGGTCGGCGGCATCGAGACCGGCGGCGGTTCTCCGCAGAGCGTGACGCTGCCGCTCGGGATGGCGGCCGGGGTGACAGCCGTCGCGTACGCGGCAACGGCGGGCGCGATCGGCGTTGCGCGGAGGCGGGCCGCCGTGGTCCCCGGCCGTACGGAGACCTCCGGGGGCGCCGCGTGACGTACACCCGCGCCTCCGCTCCTGCGGTGTCCGCCGTGCGGCCCCGCCGCCGCCGGACCGCAGGCCCCCTTGCCGCCGCCCTGGCCGCGCTGCTCCTCGCGGGGTGCGCCGGCCATGACGCGGGGGCGCCCCCCGTCCCTCAGGGGCAGGCCCAGCAGAGCGGGACACCCGCCGCCGACGGCGCCGGAAGCGCTCCTGCCGGGAAGGCGTCCACCGGCGGCCACGACATGGCGTCCGAGGGCGGGGCGCAGAGCGGTACGGGCCGGGCCGAGCCCGTCCTCGCCCGGTCGGAGCCGCAGAAGATCACGATTCCGTCACTCGGTCTTTCCAGTTCCCTGGAGACGTTGCGGCTGAATCAGGACGGAACCATGCAGACCCCGAAGGACCCCGCTCTCGCGGGCTGGTACGAGCCAGGGCCGACCCCCGGCTCGCAGGGGCCGGCCGTGATCGCAGGCCATGTCACATGGAACGGCGCTTCTGCCGTGTTCGAGAAGCTGAAGACGCTGAAGGCCGGTGACACCATCAAGGTGACGCGACAGGACAGAAAGACGGTCACGTTCACGGTGGACCGGGTCGCCGAATATCCGAAGGCCGAGTTCCCCACGCTCGAGGTCTACAAGAATCTCGATCACGCGGGCCTTCGCCTGGTCACCTGCGGCGGCGACTTCGACCCGAAGAAGCACTACTACGACAGCAACGTGGTCGTGTTCGCCCGCATGACGGGGACCGCGTAACCAGGACAGAGGGCGACGGGAAGGCCATCTGTCAGCCCCAGGATCGTACTGATCACGCATCGGCTCCTGTGCGCTGCGACAGCGCCCCCGCCCTCTGAACCTTGCGGCTTCAATGGTCGTAGCGGTCGGCGTCGCTCCCGGCTTCGGGGGCCGGGACGGCCGTCGATCGTTGGAGGTGAGCAGGTTCCCTGCTGCGTCACGGCGACCGCCCGACGTTCCCCGGATACCCCCGAGCGTCCGCTTTCACCCGGCTCCCCGGCCATCCGCCTGGACACGACGACATGGCGGTGGCCCCCCCCCATGGTTAAATGGGGGGGGGCCCCCGCCCCACCGCCCTCCAATACTCCGTGGGGGGGGGCCCCCCCCTGTTTTTTAGGGGGGGGGCCCCCCCCGCCACGCAGTCTCAGAACCGACGGTCACCGTCCACAGCATGGTGACGCCCCTTCCGCGCAGTTGTCCGGCCGAGCCTTGACCGGACCCGCCGCACGGCTCCCTGCCCGGGGTACCGCGATCCCTCAGACTATCGAGACACATCGTGAATCCGGGGCGGCCCGAGCGGCGGCGCACCAGGATGGTCGCCCGCCAGGCAGTCCGCCTCGGGCAAGAAGGAGCGACGTATTGATCACCATGGATGTCCAGCGCAGCGACAGCTCAGTCATGGTCAGCGCCAATGGGAGACTCACCGAGGATGCCGGCAGTGCACTCCAGCAGGCACTCGCCGAGGTCACTGCCGGTGCGCGAGACCTCATGATCGATCTGCACGGCGTCGTGTCCATGGACGCCGACGGCCTGCTCCACCTCCTCGACCTGCACAGGCGCGCGGAGTGTCTGGGCCTGCGCGTACTGGCCGTCGGCTGGCAGTCCCAGCCCCAGCAGCTCATGGCAACGGTCGCCGGTATTCGCGGCCCGGGCTCAGCCATCGGAGAGCGGTACGCGGTGGCGAGCTTCCGACGCCTGCTCCAGGAACGGGCACAACGCGCTCGGGACATCGTGGATTTCGGACCCGAGCGAGTGGGCCACTTCTAAGCTGCGGTGTCGCCGGGCTGGGCACGGGGAGCGCGCTGAGCTGCTGGTGCAGCTCGGGGTGGTGGCGGTGACGGGCTGCCGAATCTGCGGCTGCCCCGGGTGGTCAGCTGAGACGCGGGTGGCGGCCGAGAGCTGAGCGGGACCGGCCGCGCCAGGTAAACGGCAGCAGAGCCCCGATACGGCAACAGGGCCCGGACCGCGCTCGCGGTCCGGGCCCTGCCCCGTGCGGTGCCGCCCTGCGGCGGCGGTGCGTCAGCTCTGTGCGGTGTCGTCGCGCGCCTGCCCGGCGCCCTCAGCTGCGCCTGCCTTCTCGCGCATCTTGCGCACCAGCTCCGCCTTCTGGTCGGCTGCACCCTGGCGGTCGAGGTTGCGGTGCGGACCGTTGTTCTGCCGTTCGGCGCGGGACAGCCTCTTGCGCTTGCCTCCGCCCTGGCCCACGGGGTTGTTGATGTTCTTGCTCACGGTCACGGGTTCTCCCGGTAATGATGTGAAGTGATCTACGGATTCATCGGTGGGGGACGGGCGGCGACGTCGAAGGACGTCCGCAGGGGCCCATCACGCTCTCACTCGTAAATCGGTGTCTGGAAGAACATGACAAAGACGTTACCCGGTTCCGTCGACCCCGCACACCAACCTTTTCGCCGCCCCGGCGTCGGCCGGGCCTTCGGTGAGCGCCCGGGGTCAGCCGTTTCCTTCCGAGCACCGCCAGCACCCGCCGGTGGACGCCGCCCGCCCGGGGCAGGTCCCGATGGGCGTTACTGGGCCGCCGCGGGCGTTGCCAGTGGTCGCGAGCACACTGACGGCATGAGAAATCATCTCACTTGCGCCCCGCCGCTAGGAACTACCTTAGACGAGTCGATTCCGGCCTCGACGAGCGCGCGGGCCCCTTGCGGCAGGGACGGGAGTCGGACGAGCCAGGGCTCGTGCCCTCAGCGCTCGTCGTCCGGATCGTCGTCGACGTCGTCGACGACGCGCAGGCCCAGGGGTTCCAGGAATTGCGGCATCAGCGCCATCTGCTCAACGAGCGTGGTCCGCTTCTGCCCGCCGCCCTTGGCCATGCCGGAAGTGACGGTGGGAGGGCCGGGCAGGAAGAGAGTGCTGTCCAGCACATCGGCACCTGTGCCCTGCCTGTCCGGCGGTACGTTGCGCTCCATTGCTCCCCTTCGTCGTGGCGGCCGCCTATGGCGGCTCCGCGTCAGTGTGTCATCCGGTACTGACAGCGGGACGGGGCGGGTCGGGTCAAGTCCCTGCTTAGGCGCAGACGATGTTCTCGGCCTGGGAGCCCTTCTGTCCCTGGGCGACGTCGAAGGTGACCGGCTCCCCCTCGGTGTGTTGACCGCACCAACTCGAGTGTTTGTGCAGCTCAGGGCATGTTTCGGACGAAAAAGATGCCGACCAGAATCATCACGAGCAGGCTCATCGCGCCGGCGAGCGGGAACTCCTGGAGCACGCCGAAGAGCTGTGCCTCGGGCGTGGTCGCGTTGCCGAGGTTTCCCTGCTCCTTCAGGCGCATGGCCGTACCGCCGAAGATGGCGAACCAGACCAGGCTCACGGTACTGGGCACCAGGATGACGCCGCCGACGAACTGACGGATCGTGCGGCCCCGGCTGATGCGGGCAATGAACATGCCGACGAACGGCGTCCAGGAGATCCACCAGGCCCAGTAGAAGACCGTCCAGCTGCTCAGCCAGTCGGCGACATCACCGCTGCCGGTGGACGCCTCGGTGCGGCCGATCAGCTGGGGCAGCTCGTCGAAGTACGCGGCGAGGGAGGCGGGGATCAGGTCGAGGACCAGGATGGTGGGGCCGACGATGAACACGAAGACCGCGAGGATGACGGCCAGCACCATGTTGATGTGCCTCGGCGTGCTTCTTCCCGAGGAGCGGGACGAAGACGGCGCTGATCGTCTGCCGCCTGCGGCGCCGGAAGGTGCTGTACGCGATGGCCAGGCCGACCACCGCGTAGATGGCCCACGGGTGCAGCGTCCAGTGGAAGAGCGTGGTGGCGAGCGCCGTCTGCATGGCGTCCGCCGGGTCGGCGGGGTCGGTGCCCGGCGGCGGATTGGTGTAGTGCGCGAGGGGTTCGCTGACGCCGTAGAACATCAAGCCGATGCCCATGCCGGCGCTGAACATCATGGCGACCCAGGACACGGTGCTGAACTCCGGCTTCTCATGCTCCTGGCCCAGCTCGATCCGTCCGTACCGGCTGATGGCGAGCCAGAGTGCGAAGACGACGAACCCCGAGGCGACCAAGACGAACGCCCAACCCCCTTTGTGCATCAGTCCGTTCAGCATGGCGTCGAAACGCTCTCCAGCGCGCTGGTGGCCGTGGCGCCCCAGATCACGAAGCCCGAGGTCAGCACGGCCGTCACGCCGAAGACCACCCGGTCGGTGACGGGCGCCTCGTCCTCGTGCGGGTGGCGACCGGGCAGGGCCGCCTTCACGGGCAGCCGCGGCTTTTTTCCCCGTTTACGTTACTCCTGAGACACAGGCGCACCTTTCGCGATCATGGCCCGATTTGGCTTCTGATATCCCGTACCACGGCGCGCGCACCTGTCCCGGCATCAACGGGCGTCGCGGGCGCCCTTCCATGCGGTGATAGGCCGCACGGGTGTCGAGGAGGAGCGGTACGAGAGCTCGCTGCGGCGAGTGAGCGCACGGTTCACCGGACCGCTCTGGGCCACGGACTGGACCAACCTGGCCGCCGAGTACCGCGAGGCTTTGCCCGCCCGCGTGCGAGACCTGATCCTCCGCGATTTGGATCACGGCTGCTGATCTGTGTGGGTGGGTTTCGCAGCCGTGGGCGAGGCGGCGGTGCATGAGCCGGCCGAGGGTTCATTCGACGACCCAGTGGCGGGGTCGGACGGTGAAGCCGCGGGTGTGGGGGCGCGGTGGACGCGGGCGAGGACGAGAACCGTGTCGTCGGTCGGCGGGGCGGACAGTAGATTCGTGAGGATGCGGTCCGCCATTGCTTCCAACGACCCTGGGTCTCTGCCCAGTTCGGCACGCAGTGCTTCCAGGCCGGCGTCGATGTCCCGGCCGCGTGCCTCGATGAGGCCGTCGGTGTACAGGGCGAGGGTCGCGTTGTCGGGGAGGTCGATCTCGATCGTCCGGAATGGGCAGCCGCCGACGCCGAGGGGGACTCCGAGGACGTCGTCGATGGTCTGCACTGTGCCTTCTGGCCGGAGTACCAGGGGAGGAGGGTGGCCGGCGCTGGCGATGCGGGCGCGTCCGCTGTTCGGGTCGTAGACGATGTACAGGCACGTAGCCAGCTCGATGTCGGCCTCCTGGGCGCACGCGTCGAGCTCAGTGAGCAGGTCGTCGGGCTCACTGTCGTGCCTGGCCAGAGCCTTGGTGGTGATGCGAAGGCGGCCCATGGCCGCGGCGGCCGACACCCCGTGCCCCATCACGTCGCCCACCACGAGAACGACCCGGCCGTCGGGCAAGTTGATCACGTCGTACCAGTCGCCGCCGACCTCGGTGACCCGGCTGCCGGGCACGTACCGGTGGGCCACGTCCACGTACGGGCTGGTCGCCAACGCGCTGGGCAGCAACGCCCGCTGCAGTGTGAGGGCGATGTCCTGGACACGGCTGTACAGACGGGCGTTGTCCAGACAGATCGCAGCACGTGAGGCGAGCTCACCGGCAAGGCTGACATCGTCTTGGGTGAAGGCCGGCCGCCCCGCGGACCGGCCGAACATGGCGATTCCCTGGACGGTGCCCCTGGCGATGAGCGGGGCGACGAGGACGCAGGCCACCCCGCTCTCGGCCATGAGCCGTGCGCGCGACTCGATGAGGACGGTCCGGGCCAGGAACTCCTCGTTCACCACCGCGGAGATGGCCCGCCCGGTTTGCAGCATGTCGTGGATGACGGAGCCGGGCGGGTACCGCACCGTCTCGACTCCGCTCACGAGTTCGGTGGCCGGAGGGGGCAGGATCGTCCCTGATGCGATCCGGCGGGTGATCAGCGCCCGCGCCGGATCAAAATCCTCCCCGTTGTCCATCCACTCCACGACTTCGACCACTGCGCCATCGCAGAAATCCGGCATCGCCGCGTCGACCAGCTCCTGGGCCGTGAGGTTCACGTCCAGGGTGGTCCCGATCCGAGTGGAGGCCCCATCCAGCAGAGCCAGCCTTCGACGGCTGGCCGTGGCTTCCAGGATGGCCTGTTCCCGGTCCGTCACATCCACCATCAGCCCCCCCACTCCGGGGCGCGAGCCGACGGCCTGGCTGAGGGGGAAGAGGCTCACAGACCGCACTTGGTCACGGTCCGGATACCCCCGCGGGCGCATGCCGACCAGCGTCCCCACGACCGGCGCTCCGCCCAGGGCGACGTCGCGGAGCATGCGCTGGTACTCGCCGCCGTCGGACATGATCATGACTTCGTCCATGCGCCGCCCGAGGTGCGCCTCGATCGGAAGGCCGTCCATATCGGCAAGCGCCTGGTTGAGGTGGACGTACCGCAGGTCCGGGTCGAGCATGACCAGACCGATGGGGCAGGTCTCGAAGAGGGCGTCGAGGAACGCGAGGTTGGTCTTGACCCGATCGAGTTCGTCACTACGGCTCGCCAGGATCATCACCACCGAAGGTCCTCCGGCTCCGGTCACGGAGAAGACCCGGAAGCCGCAGTCAAAGACCGTGCCGTCACGATGCCGTGCCGTCAGCCGGCCCCTCCAATAGCCCTGGGTCCGGCCTCGCTCCGTCAGCCGGGCGCACGATTCGGATGAGCTCTGGGGCCCGTCGGCGAAGAGAACGGCGCCGGGCTTCGACAGGACGGCGGTGAAGTCGTACCCGAACAGCTCCTGCGCGCCGGGCCCCCAGTAACAGACGAGATCTCGGTCATCTATGCCGAAGACGGCCACGGGCACGTGCTCCAGCAGTGTCCCCGGCTCGGACCAGAACGGGCCGTGAGCCTGCTCGCCCCCCGGCCGCGCCGATGACACTGGAAATCCCCTTCCGCCCGCCGTTCTATTCATCCATTATGCGGATCCCCTGGGCGATGCGCGGCTGGAAGTGAACCGTGGCGAGGACGGTGCCGTCGGCGTCGAGCAGCTGGGCGCCGGTCGCGGGTCCGCGGAAACCGGGGCGCCTCAGTGGCCGTGGCCGACATGTACACCCAGCCCGGCGCTGCCGGCGAGGCGTAGAGTCGGCCCACCTCGTGGCCGCCTGCGACGAGGGCTACCTGGAGCACAGCCAGTTGTCGTCGACGCGCCGTGCCGACGTCCCAGCCACCGAAAGCGGACGCGATGTCCAGGGCGACCTGGCGGCCGCGAGCCGCAGGTGTAGGTGTAGGTGTAAGCGGGGGTACGGCGCCGGCCGGGGCGGGCTTGCCGGCGGCCGCACCCGACACCGCTTCTCTGCCCGTCTGCCCGTCTGCCCGTCTGCCCGTCACACCCTTCGTCAAGCGCATCTCCCGACGTGGCGGCGTCCGATGACAGACGGCGCCAACGGGGACCCACGGACGAAGACGTTCCCGCGGCGCCAGGCACCGTGGCGAGCAGGGTCCCAGCCCGGGGATGGGGAGCCTGGCATCCCGGATGGGAGCGTTCCTGGGCGCAGGCGCCGGCACCTTCGAGCCAGGCGGTCAGCCGTCGCTCTCCTTCTCGAGGACGGCATCGGGGCACAGTCCGAGCCGCCGCTACTCGGCCGGGCGGCTGACGGGGCCATTTTCGAGGGTGAGCACCTGGTCCGTGGCGGTCAGGCCGGCAGACGGGCAAGCTGGCATGGCAGACGACCCGCAGATCGCAGTTGCCGCTGACGGTGTGAGAAGCGGGTTCAACCAGTAATACCCGCAGTAGAGAGAGACGCTGACGGGCCACCGGACTGTCGGGCCCCGAGAGCCCCTCGTGGTGCAATTGGCCAGTCCGGTGCCGCCTCGGCGCGGGTCTTCGCGTATCCGGGACGAAGTCCCGGCGGCATCGAGCAGTAAGGGGTCGCTGTGACCGCAGGAGAGCCGGACGGCGGGCAGGCCTCTCGTCCCGCCGTGAGTGAAAGCCGCCGGGGCAGGGCCATGACTTTGGCGGGCACGCTGGAGGCGGCGGAGGCCGCGGCGCCCGTGGAATCGCTCGACGTGGTCGCGCGCATGCTCAAGGACCACCTCGGGGCCGCATCGGTGTCGTTCCTGATCACTGACTTCACCGGCGGTTCAGTCGTACGGCTGGGGGCCGCGGACAGCGTCGAGACCGATGAGCCGGCCCGGCGCATCTCGCTGCGCGGCACCCTGTACGACGACGTGATCCGCAGCCAGCAGCCGAAGGTGGCGCACCAAGGCGAAAGCCGGCTGGTGCGGGTCGTCGCCCCGGTGACCAACCGCGGGGACGCCATCGGACTCCTCGAACTGTTCCTGCCCGCGCCGCCGGACGCGGCGGTGATGCGGGAGATCGGCGAAACCGCGCACGCGCTTGCGTACATCGTCATCGCGAACCGGTCCCACACCGATGTGTACCAGTGGGGCCGCCGCACCAAGCCGCTGAGCCTGGCCGCAGAGATCCAGCACCGGCTACTGCCGGCGTCGCTGGCGTGCGAGGCGGCACAGTTCGCGGTAGCCGGAGCGCTGGAACCCGCCGACCACGTGGGGGGCGACACCTTCGACTACGTGATCGACCGGGACACCGTCCAGCTCTCGGTGACCGACGCCATGGGCCACGACGTCGACGCCGCACTGCTCGCCACCCTGGTGGTGGGCGCCCTGCGGCGGGCGCGGCGGGCGGGCGCCGACCTCGCGGAACAGGCCCGCCAGGCCGACCAGGCCATGCACGATCACGGCCGCGAGGGCTACGTCACCGGTCAGCTGCTGCGCATCAGCCTGCTCGACGGCCGGACCGAATTCGTCAACGCCGGACACCCCTGGCCACTGCGGATGCGCGACGGGAAGGTCCAAGAGATCATTCCGAAAGTCGACCGGCCGTTCGGCCTCAATGTCCAGGCATCACAGGCCAACACCTACAGGGTGCAGACCCTGGACCTGCAGACGGGTGACCGGCTGGTGATGCTGACGGACGGCATGCTGGAGCGCAACGCCGAGAATCTCGACCTGTCGGACCTGATCATCCGCACCCGCGCACTGCATCCCCGCGAAGCCGCCCGCACCCTCATCGGAGCGATCATCGACGCCGGCAAGGGTCACCTGGACGACGACGCGACCGTCATGTGCCTGGACTGGCACGGCGTCGCCAACTCCCAGCGTGACGCCGCAACCGGCGCCAACCTCACCGACGCCTCACAACCGTCAAGGACGGGACCACCCGCTCCCCAGCGATGACTCCGGGCGTGCAGGGCAGGGGACACCGCCCGGCAACCGGGCCTATCCCGGCTCGCGCCAACCAGTTCCTTTCCGCCCGCCGCGTGGTGGAGGCGCGGCCACGGGACCGGGCGAAGGTCTTTCTACCGGCCTCGCAAGGTCGGAGTCCGTCCGTGCCCTTGCCGGCGCGGGTGAGGCCGAGCACTCCACGGTCGGCATCGTCCTCGGCGCCCTCTCCCTGCCCGTGAGCCGTTCCTGTCCGCCGCCCAGCGCCGCGCCGGACGCGAACTCGGCTCCGCCTCCGCGGTCGCGGACTCCAAACAACCCTGCTGTGCACCTACCTCTCCGCCGTCCTGCTCCTCGGTCTGCTCGCCAACAGCCTCTTCGGCTGGTCCTGGGCCGACCCCGTTGCCGCCCTCGTTGGTGCTGAAGACGATCGTCTACGTCGACCACGAGAAGGTCACCGCGACCAGCGAGATAGTCGACACCGGCGAGATCACGGTCTTCGCCGGGCCTGGCTACCTGATCACCGTGCGCCACGGCAGCGCCCCGTCGCTGGACGGCGTACGCCAGCAGCTCCAGGACGACCCGCAGCAGCTCGGGTGCGGTCCCGCGGGCGTCCTCCACGCGGTCGCGGACATGGTCGTGGACCGCTACGTCGAAATGGCTGACGCGTTCGCCGGTGACGTCGACACCCTGGAGAGCGAGGTCTTCTCCCCCGCCCGGCCCGTCGACGCCGGACGCATCTACCAGCTCAAACGCGGACTCCTGGAATTCAAGCGCGCTGTCATGCCGCTGGCGTCAGCTTTGCAGCGCCTCAGCGAGGGCACTATCCCGCAGATCCCGAAGGAGATGGCCAGCTACTTCCGGGATGTCGCCGACCACCACCAGCGGGTCAGCGAGCAGATCCTGTCCTTCGATGAACTGATCGGCAGCGCGCCTTGGGTCCACCTCGGCGCGGGCGGCGGGGGCGGTGTCGCCATCGGCGACGCTGCTGATCGTCGCGCTGATGCTGTTGGGGATGCTGCCGAGGTACCGGCGGATGGCCGAGGAGAGCCCGCACGGGTCGGTGGCGATGCTCGAGACTCGCTGATGGGGTGGTGTGGCACTGCGGCCCGGGTGTGATGCTGACGCACCCGGGGCCCGCCTATGGGCGGTAGATCATCTCGAGCAGGAACGCCATGATCAGAACCCAGACCCCGATCCCGATCAGCCACCACCAGCCGGCGACTGCTCCCGCAGCGGCCAAGACGGCCGCGGCAAGGGTGAGGGTGAGGATCCTGCGCCGCATCTGACGTTCCGGCGTAGACGTCATCTGGCCAGCCTCTCGGTCTTGCCCGTCCAGGGGCGGCTGCACACGGGAATGGGGTCAGCCGCCGACGTGGATGCCGGGACGGCGATCGGGGTCGGGTTCGTGACTGCGGATGATCTCGCGGGTGACCGGAGCGGTGTCGCCGCGGCCCAGGAGGAAGTAGCGGACCATGTGGACCAGCGGGCTGCCCTCGGCCCAGGCGAAGTAGCAGTGCGGCTGGACCGTGGTGGCGTTGCGAAGGGCCAGCAGGATGGCGGCGATGGCGTTCGGTGCCGCCGGGGCGTCGGCGCGCAGGATCCGGTACCCGTCGACTTCGACGCCGTGGACGGTGAGGGTGTCGCTGAAGTCGGAGGGGTCGACCACGTCGATCTCCAGGAACAGTACGTCGGCGTGACCGGGCACGGGGTTGACGCCGCGCTGTTCTCGTTCCTTGGCGCTGTACTCGTCGAGGTCGCCGGCCTGGCGGCGGTTGGCGATGATGTTGATGGCGCCGTCGTGGGCGATGGTGTCGTCGATGAACCGGCGAGCGTCTTCGTCGAAGACGATGCGGTCGGCGCGCAGTTCGGTGGTGCGTGAGACGCGGGAGATCAGCGACACGATGATGATTCCGGCGATGAAGAAGGCGGAAATGAGGATGCCGTCGGGCTTGTCGATGATGTTGGCGACCAGGGCGTAGAGCAGGACCGCGGTAAGCAGGGCGAAGCCGACGGTGGGTACGCGCCGGCGGTGGCGTGCGACGGAGACGGTGACGGCGAAGGCGCCGGAGACCATCATGGCCAGGATGCCGGTGGCGTAGGCGCCGGCCTGTTCGTCGACGTCGGCGTTGAAGGCGATCGTGATCAGGATGCACAGGGCCGTGTAGACGATCACGACGGGGCGGACGGCGCGTCCCCATTCGGGGGCCATGCCGTAGTCGGGCAGGTAGCGGGGGACGATGTTGACCAGCCCGGCCATGGCGGAGGCGCCGGCGAACCAGAGGATGAGGATGGTGCTGATGTCGTAGACGGTGCCGAACGCCTCCCCCACCTGCTCGTGCGCCAGGTATGCGAGCGCGCGGCCGTTGGCCGCGCCGCCGGGTTCGAACTGCTCATGCGGGATGAGGAGGGTGGTGACGAAGCTCGCCGCCAGCAGGTAGACGCTCATGATGAGGGCGGCGGTGGTCAGCAGGCGTCGGGTGTTGCGGATCCGCGAGCGCAGCCGCTGCTCAGGGTCTGCGCCTTCGGCTGCGATGAGCGGCATCATGCTCACGCCGGTCTCGAAGCCCGACAGGCCCAGCACCAGCAGCGGGAACGCCAGGAGCGCTGGGCCCATGAGGTCGCCGAAGCCGCCTCCGCCCTCGACCAGGGCGTCCGTCCACGCCGACCACGCACCGGGGGTGGTGAACACGTGGACCAAGCCCACTGCGATGACGACCGCGTTCAGGACGAGGAAGACCGCGACCAGGGGGATGGCCACGCTGACGGCTTCGCTGAACCCCAGCAGGAACACCCCGCCCAGAACCAGGAGCAGCGCCACCGTCAGGGCGACCTCGTGGCCGTGCAGCACTTCGGGGAAGAAGGGATTCTCCACCACGTGCACGGAAGCGTCCGCCGTGGACAGGGTGATCGTGATGATCCAGGAGGTGGCGACGAAGCCGAGCAGGACCAGCACGAACAGCTTGCCCCACCAAAACGGCAGCAGGTCCTCCAGCATCGCCACCGACCCGGCGCCATGCGGGCTCTCCTTTGCGACCCGCCGGTACATCGGCAGCATCCCGAACAGGGTCAGTGCCACGATCAGCAGCGTCGCCAAAGGGGAGACGGCCCCGGCAGCGAGGGCCGCGATCGCGGGCACGTAGGCCAGGCTGGAGAAGTAGTCCACCCCGGTCAGGCACATCACCTTCCACCAGGCGTGCGGCTCGGCATGCGCCTCACCCGCTGCCGGCCCCACCGGCTGGACCCGGTGCCGCAGCATCCACAGCGCCACCTTGCCCGTGGGCTGCGCCCGCAACGCGGGGCTGTCGACCACCTCCGGCATCACCGGCTCGCTCGCTTGCTTCATGTCCCTCCCCCATCAACCTTTCCCGGCCTGCCAGCGCATTCCGCGCGACGGTGCCGCACGACGATCATCGACTATGGGCCTGCCTCGTGCACGGACCTGCAGCGTCAGGCCAGCGGCCCGTACGCTCCCTGGCCCCGTATGCCCCGTGTTCATGCAACACCCCTCGGGTCACGCCGGCCGTAACGACCCGCGCAGAGCGGCCAGAGGGACCTCGTAGAACCCTTACCGGGCCGTCCGCGCACGCGGTGACGGCACAGCGACCGCGCCCACCCGGAACGTCGGCCGTCCCGGCGCCGTTGGCATGCAGGGACCGATCCGGCGGCAAGGCTGGGCACGTGCTCCTAGCGGGCGGGGGCGGGCAGGATGCGCCAGGCCGGGTCGAGTGGCAGTACGTGGCCGGTGGTGGAACGGAGGTCGTCGGCGAGCGCAGCGCGTGAGCGCAGGGCCGGCAGATGGGAGGTGACGTACTGGGCATGGGCGTCCGCGCCAGACCACAGGGTGGTGACGAGGTGGCGGTGCTCGTCGAGCCGGGTGACGGTGCCTGCGAGCATGCCGCCGGCTGCTGCCATGCCCGGTGCCCATACGCTTCGCTGCACCTCGAGGAAGTGCTCTTCGCGGCTGGGCAGCAGTCGGCAGTCGGCCACGCGAAGGAGAGTGGCACTCTCCAGTGCCACGGGCAGGTCGCCGGTATCACCGGCCATCGCGAGGACGGTTTCGCCGGTGGCGGTCTCGATCGCGGTGTAGCTCTTCTGCTGGCCGCTCTCGGCGAACACCGTGTCGTGCCGCTCTCGCATGAAGCGCCCGTAGGACTCGGCGTCACTCCAGAAGGCCAGGACGTGCGCGCGGCCGGTGGCGGGGTCCCATCCGCCCACCTGTCCGATCAGGCCGGGCTGGTCGCTGATCGCTGCCCATGCACGTTGGGCGACGGTGAACCGTCCACGCGCAGCCACCGGGACACTACAGCCGATCCATTTGCCCCACATGCGTTCGCGCCTTCCCTCTGCACCACCAGCCTGCCGATCATGATCATCCCCTCTGGGGCCAGGTCGGCGTCAATCGGTCTGAGGTGGCAACGCGCTACGACCCGCGCATGATGTCGTGATCAGCTGTCGGGTAACTCACCAATGCCCAGTGGAAGTTCATCGAGCCGTACCTGCCGATCGGTAGGTACGGCCCGTACCCGGAGCGGTTGCGGGAGCAGTTCGAGGGGGACAGGCCGGGGACAGCCCGCAGTTCGTTCCCGTGCTCGCGCGGGTGAAGGTCCGCCTGCCCGTCGGCCGTCCCCGCACGACTCCCGGCGCGGTCGCCGCGGATAAGGCCTACTCGTCCCGCGGCAACCGCTCCTACCTGCGCAGACGCGGTATCAAGACAGTCATCCCGGAAAAGCGGGGCCAAGGCCGCCAACCGGAAGAAGAAGGGCGCACGAGGCGGCCGACCCGCCGGTCACGACGCCGACCTCTACAAGGAGATGAACACGGTCGAGCGCCTGATCAACAAGCTGAAGGCCTGGCGAGGCATCGTCACCCGCTGCGACAAGCGTCCGGACAGCCACCTCGCCGGCCTCCACCTCCGCGCCGCAATGATCTGGGACGACGACCTGATCAAGACCGCCGATTTCCCATTCCGGCCGACGGGCGGGTACAGGCCGTCGGGAGGTCCACGAGCCGACGTGCCTGCGCCTACAACTGGCTGCGGCCGCAGCCGCAGCCAGTTGTAGGCGAAGAACGCGATGCCCCAAATCCGGGCACAGGATGGCCCGAATCGATGGTCGCGCTGCTCCGAGGCCGCCGCAAGCCCCTCCCGCAGGGGCGCGGTCAGTGCCTCGCTCGGGGCCGACGCCCTTCATTCCACGAAGTCAGGCCGACGCCTGGAGGCGGTGACAGAGCCCGGCCGGGTGACTACGGGCCCGGCCGGGCTCTGCGTGCGTGGGGTGCCTAGAAGTCGTCGTCGCGGACGTCGCGGACGTCGCGGACGTCGCGCTCGTCGCGGTGCAGGTCTTCCTTGCGTCGCCGCTCCATCTCCTCGGGGCGCTGGCCGCCGCGGGACGGGCTGCCGGGCTCGGGGGATACCGGGTCGTCCTGGCCGGGCCGCTGCGGACGCTGCTGCTCCTCGCGGCCCTTGCCCGGCTCCTGGCGCTTGTTCTGCATACCGCCCATGACGACGACTCCTTGATACGTGGGGGTGTGGCTTGCTCACGCACCACGCTGACACGAAGGGTGACGCTTCGCATCATTTCGGCTACAGCATGAGATGGGGGGTGATCGCGCGCCCAGCGTGGATGCGTCGAAATGCGGGCCGCCACCTTGATGCGGAGGATGAACGCACCCCCATCCATCACGCGCCATCAGGAGCCGAACGTCATGCTGGAGCGCAAGCCTCGCAAGGACCGTACCGAGGTCACCTTCATTCTTCCCGCCGACAGTCCGCCCGGGCCGGTCAGCGTGGTCGGCGACTTCAACGACTGGCAGCCCGGCGTCCACACCCTCCAACCGCGCGAGGACGGCAAGCGCGCCGTCACGGTCGCACTGCCCGGCAGGAGCACCCACTCCTTCCGCTACCTGGCCGCCGGCGACTACTGGTTCAACGACGAAAGCGCCAGCGACCAGGACGGCCCCAACAGCCGCGTGCGTACCTAATGGCCCAACCTGCGTGACGTGTGAGCGCCGCAGGCGTTGAGAGCGGGACACGTACCAGCCGGCCCCGCACCCCCCGGGCCGGTATCCGTGTGACGGCTCTGCCACCCCGCCCGGCGGCAGAGCCGTCGTCCTACCCGCGCCAGGGCTCGACCTCGCGCGTGCCCGGGCCGCGGAGCGCGGGATCAGATGCGGTCGCGTCCGTAGTGGTAATGGCCGAGCTGGTCACGGTAGGCCGCGTCACCGCGGTGCTTGTCCTTGTCGTACTCGGGGGAGTTTCTGGTCTGGTCCTTGGTCAGGTTGATCCGGACCGTCTCCTCCTTCGTGCGTGTTGACGCGGACGATGGTCCCGGCGCGGATCAGGACCTCCTTGCCGAAGATCCACGGGCCTGTGTCCACGACGATGTAGGACGCGCCGAGCCGACGTCCTCGGTTGCACGTCGACCTTGGCGATGTTGCCGTCGCTCGCCGCTACCTTGAAGCCGGTCAGGCTGATGCCGGGCGTGTAGTGCGACTCGGGGTTGTAGCTCCACCTGTCAGTCAAAGCGGCTCTCTCCTTGGCTGGGTACGGCCGGCTTGCACGGCGTCCCGCCAGGTGAGCGGGCCGGTTGCGCAACTGGGCCGCCGGCGGTCGGAGATGACCCGCGTGGTCGCCAACGGGCCGCCCGGCCGACCTGCTCAGTGTCCTCCTGGCCTGCTCCGTCGTCACCGTCATGGCAGTCTTCCCCCTCATCCGTGAAGGCACGGACGGCCCTTCCTCTCCCCCGAACGCGGCCGGAGGGGAAGGGGAGGCGCGCAGATCAGATGCCGCAGGAGGGCGCCGACCAGAATCGGCTCGGTCGGTGGTCAACGTGGGTGTGGTCGTTGTGGCCCGGGTAGCCCGGCCCGAGGATGCCGCTGAATCCGTGGTTGCGCGCCTGCTGGGCGAGCTTGCACAGGGAGTGCGGTCCGGCCGCGAGGTCAGCCGAGTCTCCGTACAAGTGACGGCTGTCCGCTGCGCCGCCGACCGCGGCGTTGCACGCGCGTGAGCGGAAGCCGCTGGTGACCGTGATCGGCACGTCCCCGAGAGCGTGGCGCATGGCCTGCAGTTTCCACATGGTGCGCAAGGCGTTGGCCTTGGCCGTGGCGGCGGAGACCGCGCCGCCGGACCAGGTGGTGTTGCAGTTGTTCAGTTCCGCGAACGAGAAGTTGACGGGCGTGCAGTCGTTGTCCTGCAGGGCGTAAATCTTGCTGAAGGTGGCAGTGTCCGCGACGCCGTTGGCGGGCAGCCCGTAGGCCTGCTGGAAGCGGGTGACGGCAGCCGCGGACGCGGGGCCGTAGGCGCCGTCGATGCCGAGGGGTCCTCCGGAACCGGGGTAGCCGGCGACCCGGATCTGCAGCTGCGTGACGTCGGAGCCGGAGGCTCCCTGCGCCAGGGTGCGCGTCCAGGTGAAGCAGCCGTCGGCATGGGCTGCTCCCGCCATGGCCACGGTGCCGGCGAACAGGCTCATGGCGAACAGCACCATGGCCAGAAGTGGTCTGAAGAGGCGAGTGCCGCAGCACCGGCTTCGGCAGCTCCCGCCGACAAAGCGCATGTTCTGTCCAGCTGGACCCAGACCAGCGCCTCCAGTCACAACACCTTCATCTCGGCGCGCAACGACCAGGGCTTTTGGTCGACCTACGGCTTCAACTGGTCCACGGACTACTGCTCCTCGTCGCCCGACAATCCGCTGGGCTTCCCGTTCAACCTTTCTTGCGCCCGGCACGACTTCGGCTACCGCAACTACAAGGCTGCCGGACAGTTCAGCGCCAACAAGACCCGCATTTCACCAAGAGCCGTAGTCAGCGGGTCGGCAAAGTGAGCAGAGAGCGGCCGATGCGCCCCGCGTCGCGCCGCGCGCTCCTCACCCACTCCGACAGGGCGCGCCATGAACCGCGCCCCACGTCTGTGCCCGACTCCAGGAACAGACCGGATGAGTCAGCAGTCGCCGGTCCGGACGTGGCAGCCAGCCTTTTGGGGGTGACGGCCGGGACGCCGGGCCGCTAGAGGCGCGTGGTCGTGGACGTGCTGGGCCAGGTCATCGCCGTCACCGTCCTGACCGCGAGCACCCTCGACAACGCCGCCTCGGGCGTCGCCCTGCTGGACCATGTCGTGGAGAGCGCCGGCGGAAAACGGGCGGCACACCCCACCTCCGTGACCCGCTGCGTCATCGACGGATCCTGCCCGTCATCCCCCGCAAATCAGCTGCCGCGCATGGCGCGAAACCCGATTTTGGTGTGACCCGGTCTTGGAGCGGTCAGCGGGCGAGGGAGACGGCGAAGGGCTTGAAGCCGTGTCGGCGCAGGATGTGGGGCACGACCAGGATCATGGCTTCGGTGGCGCGGGCTGTGGTGATGTCGCCGAGGTCCTCGATCCATGCGGGCTGCCAGCCCAGGTCGCCGAGCAGGCCCGTGACGGTCGTCTTCGCGTGTTCGTCGTTGCCCGAGACATAGACGGTCGGTGGGGTGGTCAGAGTTTCGGGGGCGGTCATGACCATGAACAGCATGGTGTTGAGGGTCTTGACCACATGGGTGTCGGGGAGGGCGGCCTGGAGTTGCTCGGCGAGGCTGCTGCCGGGATAGCACAGGTCGCCGGGCAGGCCGTCACCGGCGTCGCGGGTGGCGTTGGAGACGTCGATGAGGATCTTGCCGGCGAGTTGGGTGCGCAGGTCGGTGAGGCGGTCCAGGGCGCTGTCGCCGGGCGTCGCGTTGATCACGATGTCCGCGGTGCGGGCGGTGGTGCGCTGGTCGGCGAAGGAGACGCGGGGGCCTGCGGCTTCGGCGGCCGCTGCCGCTGCCGTGTCTTCCGTCGGGTTCCGGCGGCCGAGGATGACGTGGTGTCCGGTGGCGGCGAGCTTGCCGGCGAGGTTGACGCCGACGCGGCCGGCACCCAGGATGCCGATGCTGGTCATGAGGTTGTGGTCCTTGCTGTGTCGGGTGGGACGAGCGGAAAGCGCGGGCCGTTTCGCGGTCAGGCGATCGGCGAGAGGACCTTGAGGGCGGCGGCGTGGATGCCGGGGGCGGCGGCCAGGAAGTCGCGGCTGCCCGTGCTCCAGGGTTCGCCCGCCAGGTCGGTGACGGCGCCTCCCGCCTCGGAGACCAGCAGGGCACCGGCGACCAGGCCGGAGCGGACATCGGAGAACTGCCAGAACGCGTCCATGCGTCCGGCGGCGACGTGGATGAGCTGCATCGTGGCGGGAACGGACACGCGCACGACCAGGCCGTTGACGAGCATGGCGGTGACGGAGTCACCGATCCGCCGGAAGGTGCGCTCGTCCTCGCCGGGTTTGGCCTGACCGGTGCCGATGAGCGCGGCGCCCATATCGGTCTTGGCGGACACCTTCAGCGGTCGGTCGTTGAGGCGGGCACCGCCGCCGGCGACGGCGGTGTAGGTGTGGTCTGTCAGCGGCAGGTGGACGACGGTGAGGACCGGCTGGTTGTCGCGGACCAGGGTGGCGGTCACGGCCCAGTCCTCCATGCCGTGGACGTGGTTGATGTTGCCCTCGGCGGGATCGACGACCCACCACTCCCCGGGCGGGAGCGCGCCGCCGGCCAGCTCGTCCTCGGCCCACTGGGATCCTCGCCGGGCCCGCAGCAGCGGTTCCCGCAGCACGTCCAGCACCGCGCCGTCGTTGGCGTGGATCTCGTCGACGACCTCGTCCAGACTCACGCCTCGGGCGTGCGAGGTGTAGCGGTCGCGCAGCGTGAGGCCGGCGGTCTTCACCGCGGCGGTCACATCTGACATGAGCGTCGTATCGGCGGCGAAAGGCATGGCTGTGCTCATGGCGGGCTTCCCTGGGGTTCGGTCGATGCGGGGCGGCTTGTCCCGCGCCCACACTTCGAACGTAGGCCCCCGGGCGATTAACAACAAGTGCATGCTGCTCACTCATAGAGTTACTCTCATGCAACTGGATCTGAACCTGCTCACAGCCCTGGACGCTCTACTGGAAGAAGGCAGTGTCGCCGGTGCCGCAGCCCGCCTCCACGTCACCGCACCGGCGATGAGCCGCTCCCTGGGCCGCATCCGCAAGGCCACCAACGACCAGATCCTGGTCCGCACCGGCCGCAGCATGGTCCCCACCACTCGCGCGCTGGCCATGCGCGCCCAAGTCCACGCCCTCGTGCAGCAGGCCCACCACCTTCTGTCCGCGCAGCAGGAACTCGACCTGGCGGCTCTGGAGCGGGTATTCACCGTGCGCTGGCACGACGCCCTGACCGCCGCTTGCGGCACGACCCTGATCACCGCCGTCCACCGCCAGGCCCCCGGCGTCCAGCTGCGCCTGCCCGCCGAACCCGGCACGGACACCCCCGAGCTGCGCCGAGGTGAGGTCGACCTCGAATCAAGCTCCAGCGCTCCGACGCTCCCCGACATCCGCCACCGCCTCGTCGGCAGGGACCGGTTGGTCGTCGCCGTCCGCCCCGGCCACCCGCTCACCGAAGGCCCGCTGAGCCTCGAGCGCTACGCGGCCGCCGAACACCTCACCGTCTCGCGGCGCGGACGCCTGCGCGACCAGATCGATGACGCCCTGACCGCGTGCGGCAATGAACGCCGTGTCATCGCCGCCGGGCCCACCGCCGCCTTCGCTCTGCAACTCGCGCTCGGCACCGACCTGGTCGTCACTCTTCCGGACGCGGTCACCCGCGCGGCCCGGGACCAGCTCGGTCTGGTCACGCTCCCGCTGCCCCTCCAGTTGCCCGACGTCCCCCTGTACCTGCTGTGGCACCAGCGCTACGACGACGACCGCGCCCACACCTGGCTGCGCGAGACGGCCGCCGAAACCGTCCAGGCACTGTTCACGCCACCGACCGCCTCTCAACAGCCGCTCACCAACCGGACCGGGAGGTAACGGGTATGCCCGGCCCGTGGCTGAATACGGACCTAGCGTGCGAGCGCGCGGAGCAGGCGTACGTACGGAGTCCAGCGGGCCGGGCGAGCCACCGTGCCCGTGCAGGCGAGCTCGGCGCAGTCCAGGCTGTCCTCCAGGCAGGCGTCGTGCATCGGGCGATAGGCCACGGGCCAGGTCAGGCGTGCCAGGCCGCTGGTCTTCATCGCGAGGGTGTGCCGCAGCACGGTGCGTCCTTCGTCGACGGGTAGCACCGCGAACTCGTGGAAGCCGTGGAATCCGCGCGGCCCGCTGAAGGTGAAGCGGACCCAGGTCCCGGGCACGTATGCGGTGACCGTGTAGCGGACCGGGCCGTGGCCGCCACTCGCTCCGACCGCCAGTGGACGGTCGAACTCGACAGCGGGCCAGTTCGAGTGCGGCCAGAGCCGGTCCGCCGCGCCGCCGGCCAGGCTGTCGATGAGCGCGCCCACCTCGCTCCCCTTGGCGTCCAGCAGGCGCTCGTGCACGTTGTAGACGCCCATGCGTCCTCCCCTTGAGATTATTAGAGACCAGTCTCTAATAATCTGGAGGGTACTCTCTGATTCATGGCGAGACCACCCCGCTTCGACACCGACCAAATCCTCGACGCCGCCGTCCGACTGGCCGCCTCCGCCGGGCCGGCAGGCGTGACCATGTCCGCCGTCGCCCAGGCCATCGGTGCACCGAGCGGGTCCATGTACCACCGCTATCCCGGCCGTACGGCGCTGCTCGCCGAGGTGTGGCTGCGTACCGTAGAGCGCTTCCAGGAGGGGTACTTCGCCGCGTTGGGCAGCACCCCCGACCCCCGCCCGGCCGCCCGCGCAGCCGCCCGGCACGTCGTCTCCTGGAGCCGCGCCCACCCGCGGGAAGCCTCGCTCCTCCTCTACGGCGCCGAGGAGTTCGGCCGCGCCGAGTGGTCCGAGCAACACAAGGAGCGCGCGGACCTGGGCAACCAGCGTGTGTTCGGCTCCCTCCGCGCTCTCGCCGAAGCCCTCGGCGCGACGGGCCCCCAGGACCACGAGCGCATCACCCTGGCCCTGATCGACCTGCCGCTGTCCGTGGTCCGCCGCCATCTGCGCGCCGGGCAGCCGCTACCGCCGCACGCGGAGGACCTCACCGAAGAATGCGCGGCGGCACTGCTGGCTGCCACCCAGACCGTGGCCGCGGGGACCGGGAAGGCTTCGCCGCACCACAAGCCACACCACACCTCCACCTGAATCAGCCACCCGGCCTCACCACCCACGCCCACACCCAACCCAACCCACCCCAAACGGCGGCAAGATCAGCTCACCCGGGCACGGGATCGGCAGCACATTCCATGGACGGCATCGTGCCAGCAGCAGCCCGCGCCGACCTTCAACTCACACCGGCTCTGCCGACGATGACGCATCCGCTCTCTCCCGGCCCAGCCCAGGGGCTCGCCGCGGGCCCGCCGGTCTACGCGCGCGGCTCACCGCCCGATGGGCCGGGCCATGACAGCAGCACGACGCTGGGCGCAGAAGGCCCCGCATTTCACGGCCCGGCGAGAGCGAGGCCGGTGACTGCCAGCGACCAGCAGAATCGTTCACGCCAACGCCGGGATATCACGTCCAAGTGGGTAGGAGCAGGACGTGAACGAGCGAGAGAAGGAGCAGCCCGAGGCCGAGGACCTGCTGGCGGGCCTGAGCGTGGACGACCACCGGCCGGAACAGCCGGTATTGCTGGACGCGGCCGGCGCCCCCATCCGGACCTGGCAGGAGAACTATCCGTACGACCGAAAAATGCGGCGGAACGAGTACGAGCGGACCAAGCGGATCCTGCAGATCGAGCTGCTGAAGCTCCAGCACTGGGTGAAGGAGACGGGATCGCGGCTGGTGGTGGTCTGCGAAGGCCGGGACGCTGCCGGCAAGGGTGGCACGATCCAGCGGTTCACCGAGCGGCTCAACCCCCGCGGGGCCCGGATCGTCGCCCTGGACAAGCCCACCGAGCGGGAGGCCGGACAGTGGTATTTCCAGCGTTACGTCGCCCACCTGCCCACCGCCGGTGAGATCGTCTTCTTCGACCGTTCCTGGTACAACCGCGCCGGCGTCGAGCGGGTCATGGGTTTCTGCTCCCAGGACGCCTACGAGCTGTTCCTGCGGCAGTGCCCCGCCTTCGAGGACATGCTGGTGGCGGACGGGATCCTGCTCGTGAAGTTCTGGTTCTCCGTCTCGCGCGCCGAGCAGCGCACCCGCTTCGCGATCCGCCAGGTCGACCCGGTGCGCCAGTGGAAGCTGTCCCCCACCGACCTCGCCTCCCTGGACCTGTGGGACGCGTACACCACCGCCAAGGTCGACATGTTCCGGGCCACCGACACCGAGCACGCACCCTGGACCGTCGTCAAAAGCAACGACAAGCGGCGGGCTCGGCTGGAGGCAATCCGCAGCCTCTTGGACCGCATCGACTACGACCGCAAGGACACCGAAGCCGTCGGGCGGCCCGACCAGCTGATCGTGGGCGCCGCCGACACCCTCCTGGAAGCCGGAGAGGAATCCACCGCCCTCTCCCCCACGCCACTCGCGGGCCCTCCCCTCGGCCCCGGCCGTCATCCACAGCACCCGCAACCGAGCGAACCCGCATGACCCAGGCGGTTCAGCCCGGATCTTCGACCGCCTCGAGTCCGGCCTTCCGCGGGGGGCTGCCCAGCTCTGTCGGGGCGGACGTCCAGGAGGCCAGGAAGCGCAGCGTTTGGCGGGAAGCGGTCCCGGGTGCGGCGGTCATGACCATGACAGCCTGGTCGGGTCGTGGGGGCAGGTGAGGATCTGCCGGTCCAGGGTGAGGTCACCTGCGACGGGGTGGAGGTAGCGCTTGGTTCCGAAGGTCTTGGTATCCCGGGTCAGGCGAGCCCCGACCCGGGATACCAAGGAGCAACAGGCCATCACGGCGGGCTCCTGAGGGGGTCAACAGCGGCGCGACGGGCGGGCGTCCGCATCGGACAGCTCGGTGCGTCGTAGAGGCTGCGCGGCTGCCGCCTGGGCCTGGCTTGCCGTCAGGAGCGGAATCTGGGCTGTGGTGCTGGCGGCTTTCTCCTACCGCGACCTCCCACTCGATGATCCCGTCGGCATGCAGCTCGACCTGCAAATTCTGCAAGATATCGGCCCACATTCCGTCGATCTGCCACCTTCGGAACACCGCATACGCCGTCTCCCACGGTCCGTACCTTTCAGGCAGGTCCCGCTACGGCGAGCCGGTCCGCGCCCGCCACCAGATCCCGTCGAAGACAGATCGCCACGAGACATTCGCAGATCGTTCCACGATCTTGATCAACGACTATGTCCGGGCGACGACCGCGCGCCACAGCAGTCAGCAGATCTTGCCCGGTCCAGCCGCCGTGGCACGCAGCAGATCCCGGAGGAGCGCGAAATCGATCTTCTCCGGCCTACGGAAGCGCAGGCATCCCTTGCCCATGTCATGGCCTGCCAGCCGCTCCGCGAAGGCTTCGCGGACATCGCTGCGCAGCAGATAGAAGGAGATGTATCGCTTCTGGCTCGCAAAGCCGATCTCCCCGACGCCGTCTCGCTCATAGGCGGGCATCCCGTACGCCATCACTTCGGTGAATCCCTGCAGCTCTGCACGGCACAGCTCACGCAGCCGGGTCAGAGCCTCTTTGCGTTCATCAGGCACCTCGGCGAGGTAGCCGTCCACATCTTCTGCCTGGCTTTGCATCATGATCTGAGCGTAGACGAAACGAGACATTGATCAACATCTCAAACACGCCTTAGTACCAGCTCGTGCAGAAGGTGAACCCACCATCCGCATCACCACAGACCCGCGTCTTGTGAGGGAACCCGTCGTAGTACAGCGTGTTACCAGTTGTCACGGCGTCATACCCTTCGGCATACAGGCGGAATCCCTTCCAGGTCACCCCGCCGTCGGTGGAATCGTCGATCCACACGCGCGCCCACCCGCCACTGGAATTCTTGATCAGTCCGGAGACGTAGTCATGACCGTCCGGGCACCGGTACATCTGCATCAGGACCACATTGTTGTGCCCGTCACCATTTCCCGTACCTTCTCCGTAGTGGCACTGACCAGCACTGTAGGCCGACGCCGAGACGGGGAAAGCCGCCATCCCCGCCATTAAGGCGATCAGTACCGTACCGACTCGGGCGATCTTGCGAGGCACGGAAATGCGTGAGAATAGAGCCTTCATGGTTGCCCCCTCGAATTTCTTACCCGTTCACGCTATGGGGTCGTCCGATGGAAGGGAAGCGAAGTCGCTGCAGTGGCCGAATTCACCACGCCTCACGGCCAGTTCTTTCACGAAACAAGATCGACCTGGCGTCTGGAGGGCCGCTCGGATCCGGTCCGGCCGGTTGCAGACCCCCGCGGAGCAGCACGAGCACTCCAGCCGTACTTCGGCATTTGGGCTGGCCAGCGGCCTGATGGCGGGAGTTTGGCCGGGGCGTCACAGGCGGCGAGAAGCGTCCGCTAGGCAGCACCTGCGGTGCGGGGCGCCGTCTCGGCTGCCCACCGATCGACGGATGTCTCGCCCTTGGGGACGATCACCGCTCCGAATGGCGAGCGGCGACCTCGGTCGGGGCAGGCGATCGTCAGGGAAAGGGGCCCTCGCCCGCCCCTAGCCCCGCGGCCCTCGGGTCGCTTCGGCGCGGCGGAAAGCCTCGTCGCAGATCCGGCCCGAGCGGGTGGCCACCAGCGAGAGGTTGTTGACGAGGCCGCCGTTGGTGACCTCCAGGCGCCAGGAGCCGCTGGTCAGCGCCACCGCCGGAACGGGCTCGCCGTGGCGGGCCGTGACCTGCCAGCCGCGTTCCTCCAGGGCGGTCTCAAGGGCCGCCAGCCGGCCCTCGTCGGCTGGGCCGTCGCCCGTCCAGTCCGCGATGCAGTCGGCGAGCTCCCCCTCCTCGGCGACGGACGCGGCGCCCGGGGTGAGCCTGGCGGCGGTGGCAGCGGCGGCGAGTTCCGCCGCGACCGTACCGCGCAAGGGGCCTCCCCCGGCGCGGGCCGGGGCCTTCCCGCCGCCGGGCTCCCGGACCCAGCCGTCCCCGCCGTCCTCCTCGGCCGAAGCCAGGACCACCCCGCCGACGACGAGGGCGCCCGCGAGCGCCGCGACCCCTGCGGCAGCCGCCCACACGACTCCGCCCCTGCTCCTGCTCACGTTCATCCCCCGCACCCGTGTGGCCTGCCGCCGGAGCGTCGTACCCGGTGGCAGGCCACAGCCTAGAGGGTGCCGGTGACCGTGCCGGGGTGGGTCAGGGCTCATTCAGGTTCAGCGGGGCCCAGTTGAGGACGCTGCGGTTTCCGGTCCGGTATTCGTGCGGGTCGACTTCCATCAGCGCCTCGACGGTGTGGGGGCTGGTGCGGTTCAGCAGCAGGGTGGGCTTGCAGACATCGGTCATCACCATGGCGGGGTGGTCGATGTGCAGCCACTTGGACATGCGCCGTGAGAGGTCCGGTTCGGGGGTGACGACCGTGGTGAACAGCATGGGGATGTCGATCCTGATGTCCCGGACCGACCACATCAGCTGATCCGCCCACGAATCCGGCTCGTTCTCGGGGTCGTCGTACGGATCATCGACCGGCTCGTCCCAGTCGGTGGCGGGTGGAGGTACCGGGTGGAGGCGTTCGTAGCGTTCGATGACCACGAACGCGGGCATCTGCCCGTTGATCAGACGCTTCGCCCTCGCGTTCACGTCGGCGGCGGTGGGGGCGGGCGTCTCGTCGACGGACAGCCAGCCGGGAATCGTCTCGGGCGGGTAGCCGGTGTACAGAACGGTGGGCACGCCGGCCTTGGCGGCGTGGACCGCGATGTCCCGACCGATCTTCGCTTCCCGGCTGCCCCGCTGCGCGATGATGCCGGCCTTGTGGCGATGGTTCAGCTCGGCAAGTTCGGTCAGCTCTGGCCACGGCGTTGGAATCAACTCACGGGTCTCCATTGTCCGCCTCAACGGTTCCGGCAGCCCCGCGCACTTCTCTGAGGCCTGGTCACCTTCACTCGACAACGCGCCACTCCCCTCTGTTCGGACCTTCAGTGTCGCGCCACATGCCGACAGCCGGTGTGGGTTCAGGGGAAGCGGGCAGGTGGCCCGCCTGGACGGCGTGGGGCGCCGACCCGGAAGCGGCTGCCCGCGTCGAGGAGCGACAGGAAGGTCCGGCCTCTCGGCACTGGAGGTTGGAGTGGGCGGCCCGGGGCCGGATACCTCGACCCGCCTCGAAGGGGGTCCGGTGCCCGACAGGCTCGCCGGGTGGATGACGGGCCGGCCCGAGCTGGGCAGCGCACGCAAAGCGCGCACTGAACAGCAGGCCCGGGTCACGGTTGCCCGTCAGTGAAGCCTCCAGTACCGTACTGCCCGCCCCGCAGCATTGGTCTAGACAAGAGGTGATCCGTGGACTCGGCTCATGAACGCCCCATCCGCTGGGGCATCCTGGCCACCGGGAGCATCGCCGCGGCGTTCACCGAGGATCTTCACCAAACCCCGGGCGCGGTGGTCGCGGCCGTCGCCTCCCGCGACGCAGGGACGGCACGCGCGTTCGCCGCCCGGCACGCGATCCCTCGAGCTCACGGATCGTGGCGGGGCCTGGCCGACGATCCAGACGTGGACGTGGTGTACGTTGCCACGCCGCACGGCCACCACCACCCGGCCGTCGAGATGCTGCTGGACGCCAGGCGGCCCGTGCTCTGCGAGAAGCCCCTCACCGTGAACGGCGCGCAGGCGCGGGAACTGATCACCCTCGCCCGCGAGCGCGGTACGTTCCTGATGGAGGCCATGTGGATGCTCCTCAACCCCGCCCTGCGCAAGGCAGCCGACCTCCTCGCCGAAGGTGCGATCGGCGAGGTCCGCTCCCTCCACGCCGAACTCGGCTGGCGTGCCGAGGTCGACCCGCGGCATCGGCTCCGCGACGTTGCCGCGGGCGGCGGCGCCCTGCTCGACGCCGGCGCCTACCCTGTCGCGCTGGCGCACTTCCTGCTCGGCAGCCCGGACCGCATCCACGCGCAGGCTCAGCTGACGCCGGAAGGCGTGGACGAGCACACGAGCATCCTGCTCGGCCACCCCGGCGGGGCCACCGCATCGCTGACCTGTTCCTTCGCCGCCACCTTGAGCCAGGCCGCCGTCGTCTACGGCACACGCGGACGCATCGAGATTCCGGCGAACCTGTTCAACCCGCACGGGATTGTCCTCCATCGCGAGGGAGTCGAACCGATGCACTTTGCCGCCCCGGCCGTCATCGGCCACGGCTACGGCCCGGAGGCCGCCGAGGTGATGCGCTGCCTGCGGGCCGGGGAGACCGAGTCGCCACTGGTGCCCCTGGACGGCACACTCGCGGTTCTCCGTACGCTGGATGCCGTTAGGCAACGGATCGGCCTGCGATACCCGCACGACGATCACGACTGATCCGCGACTCCCTGCGTGGCCGCCCGATCAGTCGCCGGCCAGTGCGGCGGTGATCAATGACAGGTGGGTGAACAGCCCCGGCTCCTCTGTCATGCAAAGGCGCCCCTGCCCTCTGAACCTTGCGGCTTCAATGGTCGTCGCGGTCGGCGTCGCTCCCGGCTTCGGGGGCCGGGACGGCCGTCGATCGTTGGAGGTGAGCAGGTTCCCTGCTGCGTCACGGCGACCGCCCCGACGTTCCCCGGATACCCCCGAGCGTCCGCTTTCACCCGGCTCCCCGGCCATCCGCCTGGACACGACGACATGACGGTGGCCCGCCACCTTGGTAAAAGGGGGCGGGCCACCGCCACGCAGACTCAGAACCGGGCCGGTCTCGTGCGGCTACCAGCGATACCAGCGGCCACTGCCGCCCTTGGGACGGGCGACGAAACCGATCAGCCACAGGACCAGAACCGCGATCGCGACCCACCAAAGGATCTTCACCGCGAAACCGGCACCGAAGAGGATCAGAGCGAGCAGAAGAACAAGAAGCAGGGGAACCATAGTTATCAACCTCCGAAGCGCCTTCTGCCCGACCATCCGTCGCCCATGCATGCGAATTTTATGGGTTTCTTAACCGCGTAGGCGGGCAACAGTGAGCACCGCGTTCACCGGTCGGCACACGTCCCGATCGACGCCCGGGAAGCGCACGCCACGGCAGGAACCATGCCCCCATCCCTGGATCCGCTCCGCCTGACAGCCCGTGCGGGCGCGGCCTGACGGTCGGTGGGGAAGTCGGTCCCCGATACGGGGTTTGGGGGTGGCGATCGGGAGCAGGAGTGTGGTCACGACCAATACCCTCACCGGACAGCAGGACACCTGAACATGGGCATAGCTGGTCAGGGGCGGTCCGACGGTGCCGTAGAGTGGGGTTCACCGACGCGGGGTGGAGCAGTTCGGTAGCTCGCTGGGCTCATAATCCAGAGGTCGCAGGTTCAAATCCTGTCCCCGCTACCACCCAGAAGGGCCCGGATCCTCAACGATCCGGGCCCTTCTGCCATTGCCGTGCCCCGGCGATTCAGGCCAGGCGCCGCAGCGAACCACAACATCCGGGCCCTGTGAGCACCATCAACACCCAAGGCCGGCCCGCGCCAGCTCAGGCGCCGCGTTCTGGCAGTAACACCCGGCGTCGAAGTCACGCCCTGGGGCTACGGCAGTCGCCCCGCTTCCTCCGGGCACCCAGTGCCCTCCGGGCGGCCCGGCCCCGTGGCCCCGGTGGCGAGACACCCGCGAGTTACCGAACGGCTGACAGCCGTGCACTGGCCTTCAGTGGGAACAGCCATGGCCGTGACAGCCGGCAGCCCACCTCAGGGGCCTCTTAGAGGGCGTTTGAAGTAGGCGTATTGCCGCTTATGCCCTAGTAAGTTCCTCGCCAGGTTGGTGTGGTCTCGTCCGTTATGCGCTTGGTGAGGTTGTCGATGGAGGCGACGTGGATCATGGCTTCGGAGCTGGTGGTGAGGG